>NZ_JBHYWI010000036.1:0-88699 GCF_042751525.1 Kitasatospora sp. NPDC059408 | reverse complement strand
CGTCCGACGTCCGCGGTGCCGACGTCCGCGGTCTTCCGTCCGCGGTCTTCCGTTCGCCGTCTTCCGTTCGCGGTCTTCCGCGACCGACGTGACCTTCGTCCCTTGCCTCCCCCGGGATGCTCTGCTCGCGGACGCCAGTTCGGGGTGCGAAGGTATGGTCGATATGACCACTTTCCGAGGCGACGGGACGGAGAAGACCGCGTGGCGCGCAGCGTGTACGTGACCGGGATCGACCGGGGGGACGGACGGCAGGCGGTCGAGCTCGGGGTCATGGAGCTGCTCACCCGGCAGGTGGACCGGGTCGGGGTGTTCCGGCCGCTGGTGCACGCGCACGCGCCGGGAGAGTCCGGGTCGGACCACGTGGTCGAGCTGCTGCGCGGCCGGTACCGGATCGACCTGCCCGCCACCGACCTGTACGGGCTGACGTACGAGGAGGCCGCCGCCCTGCAGGCCGCCCAGGGGCAGGACGAGCTGGTGTCGGCCCTCGTCGACCGGTTCCGGGCGGTGGAGCGGCGCTGCGAGGCCGTGCTGGTGCTCGGCACCGACTTCGCGGACACCAACATCCCGGACGAGCTGGCCTTCAACGCCCGGCTGGCCAACGAGTTCGGCGCCGCCGTGCTGCCGGTGCTCGGCGGGCAGGGCAAGGAGGCGGAGGCCGTGACCGCCGAGGTCCGCAACGCCCACCGGGCGTACACCGACCTCGGCTGCGAGACCCTCGCGATGATCGCCAACCGGGTCGCCCCCGCCGCCAAGCAGCGGATCCAGCGCAAGCTCACCGAGAAGCTGCCGATCCCCGCCTACGTCATCCCCGAGGAGCCGGCGCTGGCCGCGCCCACCGTCGCCCAGCTGGTCGAGGCGACCGGCGCCGAGGTGCTGCTCGGGGACGCCGCCGGGCTCGCCCGGGACGTCCGCGGGTTCGTCTTCGGCGGCGCCATGCTGCCGACCTTCCTCGACGCGCTGACCGACGGCGCCCTCGTCGTCACCCCCGGGGACCGCGCCGACCTGGTCATCGGCTCGCTCGCCGCGCACGCCGCCGGCGCCCCGCCGATCGCCGGCGTGCTCCTGACGCTCGGCCAGCACCCGGGGCCGAACGTCATGGCGCTGGCCGCCCGGCTCGCCCCCGGCACCCCGGTCGCGGTCGTCCCCGGGGGCAGCTGGCCGACCGCCGCCACCCTGACCCACCTGGAGGGCAAGCTCAGCGCGGCCAGCCCGCGGAAGGCCGAGATCGCCCTCGGACTGTTCGAACTGCACGTCGACACGGTCGAGTTGACCAACCGGATCGAGGTCGGCCGGTCCGAGCGGGTCACCCCGATGATGTTCGAGCACGAGCTCCTGGAGCGCGCCCGCGCCGACCGCCGGCACGTCGTCCTGCCCGAGGGCACCGAGGAGCGCGTGCTGCGCGCGGCCGAGATCCTGCTGCGCCGCAACATCTGCGACCTCACCCTCCTCGGCGACGCCGACGCGGTGCGCCGCACGGCCGCGGGCCTCGGCATCGCGATACCGCGGGAAGACTCCGGCGCCGACCGCGCCCGGGTCCGGATCGTCGACCCGACCACCAGCCCGCTGCGCCGCCAGTTCGCCGAGCTGTACGCGCGGCTGCGCGCCCACAAGGGCATGACCGTCGAGCTCGCGCTGGACGTCGTCACCGACGTCTCCTACTTCGGCACCCTGATGGTCCAGGAGGGCATCGCCGACGGCATGGTCTCCGGCGCGGTGCACTCCACCGCCGCCACCATCCGGCCCGCCTTCGAGGTCATCAAGACCTCGCCGGGCGCGTCCATCGTGTCGAGCGTCTTCTTCATGTGCCTGGCCGACAAGGTCCTCGTGTACGGCGACTGCGCCGTCAACCCGGACCCGGACGCCCAGCAGCTGGCCGACATCGCGATCCAGGCCGCGGCCACCGCCGCCCAGTTCGGCGTCGAGCCGCGGGTCGCGATGCTCTCCTACTCGACCGGCACCTCCGGCTCCGGCGCGGACGTCGACAAGGTCCGCAAGGCCACCGAGCTCGTCCGCGAGCTGCGCCCGGACATCCTGGTCGAGGGCCCGATCCAGTACGACGCCGCCGTGGACCCGCACGTCGCGGCCACCAAGCTGCCGGGCTCCGCGGTGGCCGGCCGGGCGACCGTGCTGATCTTCCCGGACCTCAACACCGGCAACAACACCTACAAGGCCGTGCAGCGCTCGGCGGGCGCGGTCGCCGTCGGCCCGGTCCTCCAGGGCCTGCGCAAGCCCGTCAACGACCTCTCCCGCGGCGCGCTGGTCGAGGACATCGTCAACACCGTCGCGATCACCGCGATCCAGTCCCAGGACCGCAAGGAGTCGAACGCATGAGCGAGCGCAGCATGGGGGTCCCCCCGGCCGGAGGCTGGGGGAGAATCATCAGCGGGTGCGTGTTTCGCGAAGCGACCACCGAGCGCAGCGAGGTGGACGCATGAGTGAAGGAACGCGCGTCCTCGTCCTGAACGCCGGCTCCTCGTCGGTCAAGTACCAGCTGATCGACATGCTCGACGGCGCCCGGCTCGCCTCCGGACTGGTCGAGCGGATCGGCGAGCCGAGCGGCCGGCTGGTGCACACCCCGCGCTCCGGCGAGCGGCGCGAGAGCCTGCAGACCTTCCCGGACCACTCCGCCGCGCTCAAGGCCGTCGCCGAGGAACTCGCCGCCGACGGCGTCGGGCTGGACTCCCCGGAGCTCGCCGCGATCGGCCACCGCGTGGTGCACGGCGGCAAGCGGTTCACCGAGCCGACCGTGCTCACCGACGAGGTGCTCCGGGAGATCCGCCGGCTGATCCCGGTCGCGCCGCTGCACAACCCGGCCAACATCACCGGCATCGAGGTGGCCCGCGCGCTGCGCCCGGACCTGCCGCAGGTGGCCGTCTTCGACACCGCCTTCCACGCCTCGATGCCCGAGCCGGCCGCCCGGTACGCGATCGACAAGGCCGTCGCGGACGAGCACCGGGTGCGCCGCTACGGCTTCCACGGCACCTCGCACCAGTACGTCTCGCGGGCCACCGCCCGGCTGCTCGGCAAGGACCCGGCCGAGGTGAACGTCATCGTGCTGCACCTGGGCAACGGCGCCTCCGCGTCGGCCGTCGCCGGCGGCCGGTGCGTGGACACCTCGATGGGCCTGACCCCGCTGGAGGGCCTGGTCATGGGCACCCGTTCGGGTGACATCGACGCGGGCGTGGTGTTCCACCTGCACCGGGTGGGCGGCCTGTCGATCGACGAGATCGACGACCTGCTCAACCGCCGCAGCGGCCTGCGCGGCCTGTGCGGGGACAACGACATGCGCGAGATCATGCGCCGCGCGGACGAGGGGGACGCGGACGCGAGGCTCGCGTTCGACTCCTACGTCCACCGGCTCCGCAAGTACATCGGCGCCTACTACGCCGTGCTCGGCCGGGTGGACGCGATCGCGTTCACCGCGGGCGTCGGGGAGAACGCCGCACCGGTGCGCGCGGCGGCCACGGCGGGCCTGGATGAACTGGGCATCGCGGTGGACCCCGAGCTGAACTCCGTGCGCTCCGGCGAGCCCAGGATCATCTCGCCGGAGTACGCGCGGGTGGCGGTCGCGGTGGTGCCGACCGACGAGGAGCTGGAGATCGCCCGACAGGCCTTCGCCCTCGTGCACCGCCGGAACCAGGAGGCGCAGGGAACCCACGGGTCCGAGGACTGACACTCCGTCGTCTCGGTCCGCGGAATCCTTCGTCGGCGATTCCTCACGATTCGTGCCGAATGCACCCATAACACGAACGGATAGACTGATCCATATGCGCCGAGCGAAAATTGTCTGCACCCTGGGTCCGGCGACGGACTCCTACGAACAGCTGAAGGCCATCGTCGAAGCGGGCATGAACGTCGCCCGACTGAACATGAGCCACGGCACCCACGCGGACCACGAGGAGCGGTACCGAAAGGTCCGCCAGGTCTCGGAGGACACCGGCAAGGCCATCGGCGTCCTGGCCGACCTCCAGGGTCCCAAGATCCGTCTGGCGACCTTCGCCAACGGCCCGGTGACCGTCGACAACGGCGACGATTTCACCATCACCACCGAGGACGTCCCCGGTGACCAGCACATCTGCGGCACCACCTACAAGGGCCTGCCCGGCGACGTGAAGCCCGGCGACCCGATCCTGATCAACGACGGCGTCATCGCCCTGGAGGTCGTCAGCGTCGACGGCCCGCGGGTGAGGACCGTGGTGGTCGAGGGCGGCGTGCTCTCGAACAACAAGGGCATCAACCTGCCCGGCGCGGCCGTGAACGTGCCCGCCCTGTCCGAGAAGGACAAGGACGACCTGCGCTTCGCGCTCCGCCTGGGCGTCGACATGATCGCCCTGTCCTTCGTCCGCAACGCGGACGACGTCAAGGACGTCCACGAGGTCATGGACGAGGTCGGCATCCGCGTGCCGGTCATCGCCAAGATCGAGAAGCCGCAGGCCGTCGAGGCCATGGAGGAGATCGTCCTCGCCTTCGACGCCATCATGGTCGCCCGCGGCGACCTGGCCGTGGAGTACCCGCTGGAGCGGGTCCCGCTGGTCCAGAAGCGCCTGATCACGCTGGCGCGCCGCAACGCCAAGCCGGTCATCGTCGCCACCCAGATGATGGAGTCGATGATCCACGCCTCGCGCCCGACCCGCGCCGAGGTCTCCGACGTCGCCAACGCCATCCTGGACGGCGCCGACGCGGTCATGCTGTCGGCCGAGTCGAGCGTCGGGAAGTACCCGGTCGAGACCGTCCGCACCATGAGCCGGATCTGCGAGAAGGCCGAGGAGGAGCTCGTCGGCCAGGGCCTGCAGCCGCTCAACCCGGGCCGCAAGCCGCGCACCCAGGGCGGCTCCGTCGCCCGCGCCGCGTGCGAGCTGGGCGACTTCCTGAACGGCAAGGCGCTGATCGCGTTCACCAAGTCCGGCGACACCGCGCGCCGGCTGTCCCGCTACCGCTCGCCGATCCCGGTGATCGCGTTCACCCCGGACTCGGCCACCCGCAACCAGCTCTCGCTGAGCTGGGGCGTCGAGTCGTACGTCACCGAGCAGGTGGCCACCACCGACGCGATGGTCGCGCAGGTCGACCGCGAGCTGCTGAAGATGGGCGAGCTGTCCGAGGGCGACACCGTCATCGTCACCGCCGGCGTCCCGGTCGGCATCCCCGGCACCACCAACATGGTGCAGGTGCACCGCCTGGGCTCGCACGGCGAGTAGTCCCCGCCGCACCGCCGAACGCCCGTGGGGCGGCTCCTCCGCGACGGAGGGCCGCCCCACGGGCGTCGTGCGTTGCTCCTACTTGTCGCTGTAGGGGGCGTTGTCGTTGAACAGGTGCATCCCGGGGATGTGCAGCGTGCCGCCGAACTGGCCGGCCTGCTTGGCGGTCACCCCGGTCAGCTCGATGTCCAGCGGGATCGGGACCGAGCCGATCAGGTCGTACAGCCAGCGCGGCAGGGTGTCCGGGGTGAGGGTGATCTCGCCCAGGTCGATCGGGATCGGCAGGCCCAGCAGCTTGGACAGGTGACCGGACAGCCGCTCCACGTACATGGTGACCGCGCCGTCGCGCATGGTCGAGGTCGAGCCGGGGGCGCCCTGGACGTGGAACGTCACGCCGTTGCCCTCAAGAGTCGACATGTCGAGGTTCTCGATGTCGACGCTCGACACCACGAACTTCAGCACCCGCTTGGTGCCGGTCGGGGTCCTGACGTCGTAGACGCCGTGGAAGGCCGCGCCGTGCAGGCCGAGGCGGCTGGTCTGCAGCGTCCAGTTCTGCTCCGGGACGACCTGCTCGCCGGGCGCCGGGGCGGCGGTCAGGCCGCGGGCGTCCACCGCGCAGTTCGGGTTCGCGGTCTGGGAGCCGGAGGCCGACGGGGACGCCGAGGACGACGGCGCCGAGGTCGAGGCGGAGGCGGACGGCGCGGCCGGGGCACTGGACGACGGCGCCGGCTTGGTGGGCGCCTTGCCCGTCGCGGGCGGCTTCGGGGCCTGGGTCACCGTGCCGCCGCCGGGCACCTGCGGGGACGGCTGCGCCTGCGGCTGGGTCGGCGGCTGGGGCTGGGTCGGCGGCTGCCCGGGCTGGACCGGGGCGCCGACCCGCGGGGCGGGCGCGGCGGGCGCCGGGGTGGTCGCCGGGGCCGGGGTGGCGGTCGGCGACGCGGAGGGCGTCGGGGACGCCGAGCCACCCGGGTTCAGGAGGTTGCCGATCCCGCCGAGGATGTCGTCGATCAGCCCGGCCTGGGACGCCTTGGCTGTCCCGTTCGGGTCGCCCTGGTAGACCGCGCTCACCGCGCCCGCACTGCCGTTGGCAGCGGACCGGACGGCCGGCGCGGTGGTCGCCGTCGACGTCGGGGCCGTCGGGGCGGCGGTCGGCGTCTTCACCGGCGCGGACGGCTGCGGGGTGGGCGCGGCCGTCGGGGCCTGCGTCGGGACGCCCGTCGCACCGGCGCTCGCCCCCGCGGTGGGCGTGCCGGTGGGCGTCGCGGACGGACCGGGCGGCGGCGCGGGCAGCTCGCTCTTGGGCACCGGCGTCTCCTGGACCGACGAGACGTCCGGCACCGCCACGGGGGCGGTGGGGCACGCCTTGCCGGCCGTGGACTCGGCCGACGCCGGGTTCGGCGTGTAGGCGGCGGCCATCAGCAGCGCCGTCGGCACCGCGGCCATCGCCAGCGCCCGGCCCCGCAGCCGCACCCGGACGGGCGTCCGCGGAGCGGCGTGGCGCCCGGAGCGCTTCGCTTGGTCGTCGCCCGTGCTCACCGCGCCTCCCCCGGATCCGCCGTGGCGGCCTGCTCCCCCGGCACGGCCTGGGCGGGCAGCTTGGCCGTGGGCGCCTCGGCGGCAGCGGGCTCTTCGGCGGCGACGCTCTCGGCGACGGCGTTCTCGGCGACGGCGTTCTCGGCCGCAGCCTCGGGCTCCGGCAGCGGCGCCCAGGAGACCAGCAGCCCGCCGCCGATCAGGCCCGGCAGCAGCGCCATGCCGAAACCGGCCAGGTTGGACATCGGGATCGAGACCAGCGTCAGCAGGATGGTCGCGATGCCCGCGAAGACCCGGACGGCCGGCTGGAACCACCCGGTGATCCCGAGGATGATCATCAGGATGCCGATCAGCAGCGACCCGGCCCCCGCCGTGGTCGACATCGCGATCGTCACGCTGCCGAGCGCGAGGTGCGCGTAGGGGAAGTACAGGATCGGGACGCCGGCGATCATGGCCAGCAGGCCGCCCCAGAAGGGCCTGGTGCGGCGGAACGCGCGGAAGTGCCGCCAGAGCCACCCGATCGCGTTCTGGTGGCCGGTCCGGGTTTCGACCGTTGCGCTGGACATGGTGCAGCTCCTCGACATCGCTACGAGGGAAGAACGATTGGCAGGAGGCCGGGAACGACGGTGACCCGCCGCCCCCGGCCCGAGAAGACCCGTCACTCGGGCGTGCCGGCCGGCACGCCGTCAGGCGAGGCTCAGAAGCACTCGTTGCCCGCGCCGTCGCCCTGCTTGAGCGACAGGTGCAGGCCGCTGAGGACGAAGGTGCCGGCCGACGTGGCGCGCGCGGTCTGCTGCACGTTGTCCAGGGTGGCCGTCCTGGCGGCCTGGGCGAAGCCCATGGCGCCGGTCGGCAGCTTGTCCCCGGTCGCCTTCCCGACCACCGGGTGGGGGTGCCAGCTTCCGACGGCGGGGCCGGTCAGGGCAGAGGCGTCCTCACCGATGTTGATGTCCTGGAAGGTCGCGTCGGCCTTCAGGTCCTCCAGGTCGATGAGCAGCTTCTCGGCGTGCACCGGCGTGCTCCCCTCGCCGCCGGCGTTCAGCTGAAGCGTGATCTTGCCGAGGCCGAAGCCGCTCAGGTCGGTCACCACGGACTGGCACAGGTTGGTGATGTCGGCCTTGTCGAAGGCCGAGACGGCCACCGGGTGCAGCTTGCCGCCGGCCTCGACGTCGACGGTGCCGAACTGGGAGAAGCCCTCGCCCTGGAGGTGCGTGGTGTGCACCTTGAACTCCTGGCCGGAGATGCTGAACGAGGCGGCGAGCGCGCTGTTGGCAATGGAGAAGCCCACCGCGGCGGTGGCCGCGATGCTCGGCACCATCACCAGGGCGAAGCGCTTCCAGCGGGTCTTGCCGTAGGTCTTGGACATGCGAGTCCTCCTTCTGGGACGTACATCTCCGGCTCCCCGGCGGCGCCTCCGGCACCGGTGGGGGCCTGGGATGGGAGAGAGCTACGTCCTCGGTAGCGGAGAGCGCGCGTGTCGTCGGACGCGGGAGCGGCCTGCGTGGAGCGGCACTCCCGTCCCTGGACCGGCCGTCCTTGTGGGGCGGCGGGCAGGACCGGCGACATCGGCGATCACCCCCGAGCGACAACCAGCGACCGCGCAGGGCACGCGGCCGGTCGAAGGACAGGAACCGCCGTGGGACCGCGGATACCCCCCTGCCCTCCCTACCGCCGGCCGTGGCCGGCGGATCACCCGGTGGGGATCCCGCGCTCCCCGTGGCCGACCGGCTGTCGGGGGAAGGAGTCTGGGACCGGGCGTGGCCGATCGTGCTTGAATCCCGGGCGAAGCACAAGAGGTGCCTTACTGACGGGTAATGCAACAGTCGGTGGCGTCGATCATGAACTCGGCCCGATCTGCACCGTGCGTGACGTCGTGCAGGAATCGTGTCGGCGAAATCCCCCGGAAACACCGCCGAAACACCCGTGGGCGGTCACACTTGGTGACCACCCACGGGTGAAATCAAGATTTGGTAAACGTCGGCCGGGTTGACCGGATTGTCGCCAAATCACCAGCGACACCGCAGGTCACCCGCCGTGCCAGGCGCACCACCCGGCACGCGGGCTCAGAAGAGCACGCGCGCCAGCCCGGCGCGGGCCACCACGACGCGCGGGTCCTCCGCGCCGATGACCTCGAAGAGTTCGAGCAGGCGCAGCCGGACGGTGTCCCGGTCCGCGCCGAAGGTCTTGCCGACGGTGTCGATCAGGCGCCCGAAGGCGTCCTCGACGTGGCCGCCGACCAGGTCCAGGTCGGCGGCCTGGAGCTGCACCTCGACGTTCTTCGGGTCGGCCGCGGCGGCCGCCCGGACGGCCTGGAGGTCCAGGCCCTCGACGCGGTGCAGGAGTTCGGCCTGGGCCAGGCCCAGCTTGGCCTCGGTGTTGCCGGGCTGGTCGGCCAGCACGTTCCGGTAGGCCTGGATCGCGCCGGCGAGGTCGCCGCGGTCGAGCGCGTCGTGCGCGGCGGCGAGCGCCGGGTCCTCGAAGCGCTGCGGGGCGCCGGCCGGACCGGCCTCGCCGTCCGCGGTGCCGGGGGCGGCCTGGCCGCCGACGATGCCGAAGCGCTGCTCGGCGACGAGGATCAGCTGGTCGAGGACCTTGCGGACGTTGGCCGCGCTCTCCGCGCCCTGGAACAGCGGCACGAGCTGGCCGGCCACGACGGCCATCACGGCCGGGATGCCCTGGATGCCGAACTGCTGGGCCAGCATCTGGTTGGAGTCGACGTCGATCTTGACGAGGACGAACCGGCCGGCGTACTCCTCGGCCAGGCCCTCCAGGATCGGGCTGAGCTGCTTGCAGGGGCCGCACCACTCGGCCCAGAAGTCGATGACGACCGGCACCTCGGCGGAGCGCTGGACGACCTCGGTCTCGAAGGTGTCCTCGGTGACGTCGATGACGAGCTCGTAAGCGGGCTCGGCGGGGGCGATGCCGGCCGCCTCGGCGGCGGCGGCCTGGCGGGCCCGCTCGGCCCGCGCCTGCTCGGCCTTCTGGGCTGCCTCACCGGCCGCCTTCACGGCGGCGAGGTCGACCGCACCACGCAGGGCGGAGCTGTTCTGACGCGAATTCCGTGGCTGCATGGCACCATCCTCCCCCGTCCGCGCCGCCCGCGAGCACCAACCTCGGGAAAGTCGTCCCGCGCGGGCTGCGCGGTGCCTCTCCCCGGAGCGCCGTGCGCTCCCCCCAGTAGCCTGCTGCCTCCGGTGCGGATCCCCACCCGCACCCGCGCCGTTCCCGTCCCACGGGATCCGGCGCCCGGTTGTCACTGCTTTCGCTACGAGTCGTAGCGTAACTGGAGCGAGTGGCCCGCCCGCAAGCCCCACCGGCCGTTCCGTGACGTGACCTGCCCCACTTTCGCGGACCGCCCGGCTGTCCGAAGCGCCGGACAGTCGCTACCGTTACCAGCCCCACCCAAGTTACCAACCAGTAAAGTGCAAGGAGGCCCGGTGCCGGCCGCCCAGCCCCCCGTGAGCCAGCCGACCGCCGCGAACCCGTCCGCCACGGCGCTGCCGGCGGCCCCGGGCACCCCGGCGGAGGCCGTCACGGTCCGGGCCAAGGGGCGCCCGCGCAGCGCCGCCGCCGACCTCGCGATCCTCGACGCCACCCGCGAGACGCTCGCCGAACTCGGCTGGGGCGGACTCACCATGGGCCACGTCGCCACCCGCGCCAAGGTCGCCAAGACCACCCTCTACCGCCGCTGGCCGTCGAAGAACGAGCTCGTCGTGGACGCCGTCGCCAGTCTCTTCGACGAGCTCGTGATGCCCGACCTCGGCAGCCTGCGGGCCGACATCGAGGCCGTGGTGGCCCAGTTCGCGGACCTGCTGGCCCGGCCCGAGACCCAGGCCGCGCTACTCGCCCTGTTCGCCGAGGGCACCCGCGACCGGCAGCTGCGCCGGCGGATCCGGGAGGCCATCGTCGACCCGCAGAAGCGGCTGGTCCGCCAGGGCCGGGCGGCCGCCCAGGCGCGCGGCGAACTCGCCCCGGACACCGACCCGTCGGCGGCCGGCGAGGAGATCGACATCATCTTCGACACCATCGCGGGGACGGTCGAGCACCGCGTCCTGGTCAGCGGGGAGCCGATCACCCCGGAGTGGACCCGCCGCTTCACCAGCCTCCTGCTGGGCCCGTTCCCGAGCCTCGCCACCGACTGACGCCGGGCATGCCGGAGCCGTCCCGCGCCCATGGCGTGCGGGACGGCTCCGGGAAGAGAACCGGCCGCAGGACCTGTCAGAAGGCCGCCGTCTCCTGGTAGGTGCCCCACTCCTGGCGCAGCACGTTGCAGATCTCGCCCAGCGTCGCCTCGGCGCGGACCGCGTCCAGCATCGGCGGGATCATCGACTCGCCGGAGCGCGCCGCCGCGAGCATGGCGTCCAGCCCGGCCCGCACCGCCGCCTCGTCCCGGGCCGCCTTGCGCTCGGCGAGGACGCGCACCTGCTCGCGCTCGACCTCGTGGCTGACCCGCAGGATCTCCAGCTCCGGGGTGACGCTGCGCGGGTGGCAGTTGACGCCGACCACGCGCTTGTCGCCCTTCTCCACGCCCTGCTGGTACTGGAAGGCGGCCTCGGCGATCTCGCCGGTGAACCAGCCCTCCTCGATCCCGCGCAGGATGCCGGCCGTGATCGGGCCGATCTCGTGGTCCTCGCGGCCCTTG
The DNA here is from genome assembly GCF_042751525.1 of Kitasatospora sp. NPDC059408. Lineage (NCBI taxonomy): Bacteria > Bacillati > Actinomycetota > Actinomycetes > Kitasatosporales > Streptomycetaceae > Kitasatospora > Kitasatospora sp. NPDC059408. The sequence continues at coordinate 77,329 of NZ_JBHYWI010000036.1, read as the reverse complement.
TCGAGGATCCGCTGGAAGATCGCCTCGGCCTGCTGCTCGATCCGGTCGGTCAGCGCCTCGACGTACCACGAACCGCCCAGCGGGTCGGCCACGTTGGCGACGCCGGTCTCCTCCATCAGCACCTGCTGCGTGCGCAGGGCGATCTCGGCGGCCTGCTCGGAGGGCAGCGCCAGGGTCTCGTCCAGGGCGTTGGTGTGCAGCGAGTTGGTGCCGCCGAGCACCGCGGACAGCGCCTCGACGGCGGTGCGGACCACGTTGTTGTACGGCTGCTGCGCGGTGAGCGAGACGCCGGCGGTCTGGGTGTGGAAGCGCAGCCACTGCGCCTTGTCGGTCTTCGCGCCGAAGCGGTCGCGCATCCAGCGGGCCCAGATCCGGCGCGCGGCACGGAACTTGGCGATCTCCTCGAAGAAGTCGAGGTGCGCGTCGAAGAAGAACGACAGGCCCGGCGCGAACACGTCGACGTCCAGGCCGCGGGACAGGCCCAGCTCGACGTACGCGAAGCCGTCGGCGAGGGTGTACGCCAGCTCCTGCGCGGCCGTCGCCCCGGCCTCGCGGATGTGGTAGCCGGAGACGGACAGCGGCTTGTACGCGGGGATGCCCTTCGCGCAGTACGCCATCAGGTCGCCGATCAGGCGCAGGTGCGGCTCGGGGGCAAAGAGCCACTCCTTCTGGGCGATGTACTCCTTGAAGATGTCCGTCTGCAGGGTGCCGTTGAGCACCGCCGGGTCAACGCCCTGGCGCTCGGCGGCGACGAGGTACATGCAGAAGATCGGGACGGCCGGGCCGCTGATGGTCATCGAGGTGGTGACCTCGCCGAGCGGGATGCCGGCGAACAGCACCTCCATGTCGGCGGCCGAGTCGATGGCCACGCCGCAGTGGCCGACCTCGCCGAGCGACTTGGCGTCGTCGGAGTCGTAGCCCATGAGGGTCGGCATGTCGAAGGCGACCGAGAGGCCGCCGCCGCCCGCCTCCAGGATCATCCGGTAGCGCTCGTTGGTCTGCTGCGCGTTGCCGAAGCCGGCGAACTGGCGGATGGTCCAGGTGCGCCCGCGGTAGCCGGTGGCGTGCAGCCCGCGGGTGAACGGGTACTCCCCCGGCCAGCCGATCCGCTCGAAGCCCTCGTACGGCTGCCCGGCCGGCGGACCGTAGGCCGGCGCGACCTCGTCGCCGGAGAGGGTGGTGAAGTCCGCGTCGCGCTTGCGGGCCGCGTCGTACCGCTGCTGCCAGCGCAGGCGTCCGCGCTCGATCTCCTCGGCGTCCATGGGCCGAACTCCGCTCCGTACGGCCGCCACGGCACCGGGGCGGCACAGCTATTAGGACGTCCTACTAATTTACTCGGACGTCCTACTACTTGTCGATGGACGAACCGGGGCAAGCGGGTGGACATCGCGGAGATCCCCCGGGAACGGGAGGTCTCCCCGGGAACAGGGGGCCTCCCCGGGAGCGACGGAGGGCCCTCCTCCCCGCACCGGGGAGGAGGGCCCTCGAAGGTTCCGTCGTCGCTGCGCGCCGCGTCCGCGCTCAGACGCCGGCCGGCTGGCGGGCGTCCGACCCGGCCGGGAGGCTCGCGGCGGCCTCGCGGGCCACCCGCCGCTCGAAGACGAAGGAGAGGAACGGGATGCAGCCGGCCGCCAGGGTCAGCACCAGCCGGCCGAGCGGCCACTTCAGCTTCTGGCCCAGCAGGAAGGTCACCACGAAGTACCCGATGTACAGGTAGCCGTGCAGCATCGCGACGTACGTCGTCACGTCCTCGCCGGTCTGGAACCCGTACTTCGCGACCATGAAGCCGCAGAACACCAGCAGCGCCACACCGGTCGCGACGGCCAGGGCCCGGTACCAGCCCAGCAGGGGGGTCGCCTTCATCTTCTACATCGCCTCGTTCGGCTGGATCGGCCGGTACGTCCGGATCTGCGCACCGCTCCGAACGAGGGTAGCCGTCCTCACGGCCGCGCCGGCGCAGGCCCCTCGTCGGCTTCGTCACCCTCGTCGGTGAAGTCCCCGGCGGCGACCCGCAGCGGCCGGAGCAGGTCGAACACCTGCCGGCACTGTCCCGCGTCGTACTCCTCCAGCCCGAACTCCATCGCCATGAGCTCCCGGGTGGCCTCCTCGACCACCTCGCGGCCGCGCGCGGTGATCGAGGCGAGCACCCCGCGGCCGTCCAGCGGGTTGGGGCGGCGGGCGACCAGGCCGGCCCGCTCCAGCCGGTCGACGGTGTTGGTGACGCTGGTCGGGTGGACCATGAGCCGCTCGCCGATCTTGGAGAGGGACAGCTCGCCGGTCCGGCTGAAGGTGAGCAGCACCAGCGCCTCGTAGCGGGCGAAGGTCAGCCCGTACGGCTTGAGCACCGCGTCGACCCGGGAGAGCAGGATCTGGTGGGCGCGCATGATCGAGGTGATCGCCGCCATCGAGGGGGCACCGCCCCAGCGGCGGGTCCAGAGCTCGTCGGCGCGGGCGATCGGGTCGAAGTCGAGTGCGAGGGGCTTGGCCACCTCCTTACCGTACCGGCGGAACGGACGTGTGCTACCAGCCGTCCTGATGCTGGACAAGCGACGGTGCGTGGCGGGATCCCGCCAATCGGGCGGGCAGGTCCATACCTGGACATTGCGGCGGTGTGTCGGCCCGCCAACGCGCGGTCACGGCGCGGCCGCTGACGCCGAATCAGCGGTCCACCCCGCTATCAGGCCTCGGTTCGGGCGGTAACCCGCTGAAAGACGGGGTGATTCGCCGGTTTTGTCGGCCCGTTCACAATGCTTCGCCCTGGCGGGACTTGGCCAATTCATGAACCAGACCTGTCATTTCGTTTGCTCGATTGTCATGCTTTCGGCCAACCCCGTTCAGCGGCCACCACCCCCACCCATCGGTGCGCCGCCGTCCGCCGCACGGGGTTGCCCAGCACGTCAGCGCCCGTTCCGCCCCCAAGGTGCCGACCCCGGCCCCCGGGACGCGGCGCGACCGCGCACCCGCGGTTTCCCGGAAGGACTCGCACGTGAAGCGAAAGCTCGCAGCCGTCGCCGTACTCTCCGCCACCGCCCTCCTGACCGGCGTCGTCCAGGTGGGCACCGCCGCTGTGGCGACCCCCGCGCCCGCGCTCCAGGCGCAGGCCGCGCAGCAGTACGCCGCCGCGCTCGCGCTGGCCGACGGCCAGGCCGGGCCGCTCGGCAAGGCCCTGGCGCTCGGCGGCCAGGAGCAACTCGTCGCCAAGGACGCGGTGGTGGACGCCGACGGCACCCGCCACCTGCGCTTCGAGCGCACCTTCGCCGGACTGCCCGTGCTCGGCGGCGACCTGGTGGTCCACCAGAGCGCCGGCGGCGCCGTCGAGTCGGTCGACAAGGCGATAACCGCCCCGATCGCGGTGCCCAGCCTGACCCCGGAGATCCCCGCCGACCAGGCCGCCGCGCAGGCGACCGGCGCCGTGCAGTCCACCGTCGGCGTCACCGCCGACAAGGACGAGTCCCCGCTGACGGCCGTCCACCGGACCGGCGAGCCCGAGCTGGTGATCTGGGCCTCCGACGGCAACCCGCGCCTGGCCTACCGGACCACCGTCGAGGGCGAGCGCGCCGACGGCACCCCGAGCAGCCAGCTGCTGGTCACCGACGCGGCCTCCGGCGAGGTGCTGTCCACCCACGAGCAGGTACAGACCGCTGCCGGCACCGGCACCGGCGTCTTCGTCGGCAAGGTCCCGCTCACCACGACCCAGACCACCGGCGGCTACTCGCTGAAGGACGCCAGCCGTGGCGGGCAGTCCACCGTCAACATGAAGAACCGGACCTCGGGTTCGGGCACCCTCTACGCCAAGTCGACCAACACCTGGGGCAACGGCAGCGCCGGCAACGGCGAGTCCGCCGCCGTGGACGCCCAGTACGGCGCGGCGGCCACCTGGGACTTCTACAAGAACACCTTCGGCCGCAGCGGCATCAAGAACAACGGCGTCGGCGCGACCAGCCGGGTCCACTACGGCAGCAACTACGTCAACGCCTTCTGGAGCGACGCCTGCTTCTGCATGTCCTACGGCGACGGCGCGAGCAACACCCACCCGCTCACCGAGATCGACGTGGCCGGCCACGAGATGACCCACGGCGTCACCTCCGCCACCGCGGGCCTCAACTACTCCGGTGAGTCCGGCGGCCTCAACGAGGCCACCTCCGACATCCTCGGCACGATGGTCGAGTTCTACGCCAACCTGCCCTCCAACCCGCCGAACTACTGGATCGGCGAGCTGATCAACCTCAACGGCGACGGCACCCCGTTGCGCTACATGGACCAGCCCAGCAAGGACGGCTCCTCGGCCGACTCCTGGTCGTCGGGCGTCGGCAACCTGGACGTCCACTACTCGTCCGGCGTCGCGAACCACTTCTTCTACCTGCTGTCCGAGGGCAGCGGCGCGAAGAGCATCAACGGCTTCAGCTACAACAGCCCGACGTCCAACGGCTCGACGGTCACCGGCATCGGCCGGGACAAGGCGGCGCAGATCTGGTACCGCGCGCTGACCGTCTACTTCACGTCCACCACCAACTACGCGAGCGCCCGCACCGGCACCCTCAAGGCGGCGGCGGACCTGTACGGCGCCACCAGCGCCGAGTACAAGGCCGTCGCGGCCGCGTGGAGCGGCGTCAACGTCAACTGACCCACGGCGCCCCGACGAACGGCACAGGGCCCTGCGGACGTCCGAACGTCCGCAGGGCCTCTTCTTGGCCAATCCCCCGAGGCGCTCTGTTCTTCCCGGCCGCGACTTGTCATGCTTCTGTCGGAGCCACCCCCGGAAACGGCGACAGGCTGTCGCGGCCCTTGGGAGAGGAGGCCGCGACAGCCTGTCGACCGGCTGCGCGTGGGACGGAGGGCGTCAGGCGGCGGCCGGCTGCAGCTCCCCGCGCTCCTCCTTGCCGAGCATCCGCTCGGCGAAGAAGCCGCCGGTCGGCAGCACCGCGAGGACGAACAGCAGGACGCCGCGCTTGGCGTCCCACTTCTGCGCCTGCCACGCCTGGATCCAGAAGACCACGTACAGGATGAACAGGATCCCGTGGACCATCCCCATCACCGGAACGGCGTCGAAGCTGGTGGTCCGCTTCAGCACCGAGCAGATCAGCAGCAGGATGAACGAGACCCCTTCGGGGCCGGAGACCAGGCGCAGGCGGTGGACGGCGCTGCTGTTCACGATGGATACCTCGATGCGGGGGTCGGAGATCGCTTGTGAACCCGCTCACAAGCCTCCGGCCATTATCACCGAGCACACGTCCGAACCGGCCGCCGGGGTGCCCGGCAGCACGCCAGGGGTGCCCGATGTCACAACCGGGCCCCAGAACCGCGCCGCGCCGGGCGCCGCGCCGCCCGCTGCCCCTATCCTGCTGCCCGCGCGCCCGGCGAACCGGGCGCCGTACGCAACGCACGACGGGGGTAGCCACCGATGTTCAAGCGGGACTGGGACCGAAGGACCTGCGCCAAGCGCGGGCACGTGACCTACGCGCCGGCCGAGCCCGAGCTCGCCGCCCGGCTGCACGCCGCGACCGCGCTCGGCGACGCCTGGCGCTGCCTGCGCTGCGGGGACTTCGCCCTCGGCGCCCCGCACGGCTCCGGCCCCGCCGGGAACGCCCCCCTGGTGCCGCGCGGCAAGGCCCTGCGCGACATCTTCATCCTGCGCTTCCTGGCCGTCGAACGGATCCTGCGCGGCGTGCTGATCCTCATCGTCGCGTTCGGCGTCTGGAAGTTCTCCAACAGCCAGGACGCCGTGCACCGGGTCTTCGACCAGGACCTGACGGTCTTCAAGCCGGTCACCGACCACTTCAACTGGGACATCGAGCACTCCCCGATCGTCGACACGATCCGCAAGACCTTCGACTACAAGAAGAGCACCCTGGTGATCGTCGCCGGTGCGCTGGTCGCCTACGCGCTGATCGAGATCGTCGAGGCCTTCGGCCTGTGGCTGGGCAAGCGCTGGGCGGAGTACCTGACCGTCATCGCGACCGCCGCCTTCCTCCCGCTGGAGGGCTACGAGCTGCACGAGAAGACGAGCGTGCTGAAGATCTGCACGCTGCTGCTCAACATCGCCGCGGTGGTCTGGATCATGCTCTCCAAGCGGCTGTTCGGCCTGCGCGGCGGCGTGGTCGCCTTCGAGGCGGAGCGCCACTCGGCCTCGCTGCTGGAGGTCGAGGAGTCGGCCGGCACGGTGCCGCCGTCCCGGGGCGCGCACGCCCGCACGTAAGCCGGACACGCCCCGGGCCCCCTCCCACTGCCACGGCCGCTCCGGTTACATTGCGGCCGTGGCACAGTTCAGACTCCAGGGGTCCCGGGTGCTCGCCGTCGAGCTGGCGGGCGACGCCGTGAAGGCCAGGAACGGTTCGATGGTCGCCTACACCGGGCAGATGGCCTTCAAGAAGCTCACCGGCGGCGGTGACGGCCTGCGCGGCATGGTCGCCAGACGGCTGACCGGCGAACAGATGGAAGTGATGGAGGTCAAGGGGCAGGGCACCTGCTACTTCGCCGACCGGGCCACCGAGATCAACCTGGTCCGGCTGACCGGCGAGGTGCTGTACGTCGAGGCGGACAACCTGCTCTGCACCGAGGCCGCCCTGCGCACCGGCACCACCTTCACCGGGCTGAACGGCGTCTCCTCCGGCAACGGCCTGTTCACCACCAAGGTGGAGGGCCACGGCTGGGCCGCCGTCACCTCGAACGGCCCCGCCGTCGTCCTGCGGGTCGGCAAGGACATGCCGCTGCGGGTGGACCCGGGCGCGTACGTCGCGCACACCGGCAGCCTGCACCGCAGCCTCAAGTCCGGCGCGGGGTGGACGACGGCGATCGGCGAGGGCGGCGGCGAGGCCGTCCAGGTGGAGTTCACCGGCGAGGGCCTGGTGTACGTCCAGCCCTCCGAGAAGCACACCCTCGGAGGTGATGTCTGATGGCCTTCCGGCAGCTCAACGGCAAGTTGGTCGAGGCCCGGGTGCTGCCCGGACAGCGGCTGTTCAGCCAGCGCGGCGCGATGATCGCGTACACCGGGGACGTCCGCTTCACGCCGGACATCACCGGCGGGCAGGGCGGCGTGCTGTCGATGATCGGCCGCCGCGTGGCGAACGAGGACACCCCGCTGATGACCGTCGAGGGCCAGGGCACCGTCATGTTCGGCCACGGCGGCCACCACGTGCACGTGATCGACCTGACCGGGGACACCCTGTTCGTCGAGGCGGACCGGCTGCTGGCCTTCGAGGGCTCGCTGCGCCAGTCCACCGCGTTCCTCGGCGCGCAGGGCGGGGTGATGGGCGTCGTCCGCGGCCAGGCCACCGGCCAGGGGCTGTTCACCACCCGGCTGGACGGGCACGGCGCGGTCGCGGTGATGGCGCACGGCGGCGTCTTCGAGCTGCCGATCGTCCCCGGGCAGCCGGTGCACGTCGACCCGCAGGCCTACGTCGCCCACCGCGGCGAGGTGCGCAACCGGCTGTCCACCGCGCTGGGGTGGCGCGAGTTCATCGGCCGCGGTTCCGGCGAGGCGTTCCAGCTGGAGCTGGACGGGCACGGCGCGGTGTACGTCCAGGCGAGCGAGGAGAAGCTCTGATGACCCACCCGCCCCAGCCGCCGTACGGCCCGCCCTCGTACGGGCAGCCGGCGTACGGCCGGCCCGAGTACGGCCGGCCCGAGTACGGGCAGTCGCCCTACGACCAGCCGACGCAGCCGGGCCTCGCGATCCCGATGCCCACCCAGTACGACCTCTCGGTGCCCCTCCCGGAGCCGCGGGACGGCGCCGGCCCGGTGGTCCACGACGCGTACACCCTGCCGGTCGACGACAACGTCAACCCGTACGCGTTCTCGGTCGACCTCAACGGCTCGTACTTCCTGCAGAAGGGCAAGATGATCGCCTACTACGGCGACATCTCCTTCCAGGGCGTCGGCGCCGGCGCGCTCGACCGGATGCTCAGCCTGCACTTCAACTCGCCGCTGCACGCGGCCGATTGGGTCGTCGCCCGGGGCCGCGGCAAGCTGCTGCTGGCGGACCGCGCCTACGACCTCAACTCCTACGACCTGGACGACGGCAACCTGACCGTCCGCTCGGGCAACCTGCTCGCCTTCGACCCCGCGCTGCGGCTCAAGCAGTCGATCGTCCCGGGCTTCCTGACCCTGCTCGGCACCGGCCGGTTCGTCGCCGCGTCCAACGGCCCGGTGCACTTCGTCGACCCGCCGATCCGGGTGGACCCGCAGGCGCTGGTCGGCTGGGCGGACTGCCCCGCTCCCTGCCACCACTACGACCACGACTACCTGCACGGCGTGGTCGGCGGCCTGCGGCGGCTGACCGGCATCGGCGGGGTGTCCGGCGAGGAGCACCAGTTCGAGTTCGTCGGCGCCGGCCAGGTGCTGCTGCAGTCCACCGAGCGCGTGGTGGCCGGACGGCCGGTCGGTCTCGTGGGCGCCGAAGGGTCGGTACCCTGAGCCGGACGACGTTTCGCCCCGTAAACTCGTACAAGATTTAACTAAATCGGGGGTATGCTGGGCGCCATGGACACGCACCCCGCCGACACCGCGGACGCCCCCGCGTCGCAGCCCGAGGACGAGACGCCCTGGCTGACCGCCCGGGAGCAGCGGATGTGGCGCGCCCATCTGGAGGTCGCCAAGCTGCTGGACTACCAGCTCGGCCGCGAGCTCCAGCCGCACAACCTGGCGATCAACGACTACGAGATCCTGGTCGTCCTCTCCGAGGCGCCCGACCGCCGGATGCGGATGACCGACCTCGCGACGGCCACCCTGCAGTCCAAGAGCCGGCTCTCGCACCAGATCACCCGCATGGAGACGGCCGGCCTGGTGCTCCGCCAGGAGTGTCCGGGCGACCGCCGCGGCCTCTTCGCGCACCTCACCGAGGAGGGCTGGGAGACGATGCAGCGCGTCGCCCCGGACCACGTGCGCAGCGTCCGCAGCCACTTCATCGACCGCTTCACCCCGGAGCAGCTGGACGCGATGTACGACGCCCTGGCACCCGTCGCCGAGCACCTGCGCGGCCTGCGCGGCCGCTCGTAGGGCCCGCGCACGGCACGCGGACACGGAGGAGGCCGGACCCCCCCGGGGGGGCGGCCGCCAGCCGGGTCAACGGGCGGGGGGGTGCGCCCCGCCCCCCCGGCGGCGGGGGCCCCCGCCCCGGCGGCCGCCCGGGGGCGCGCCCCCCCCGCGGGGGGGCCCCCCCCTCCTCCGTCGTCTCAGGCCTGGGCGGTCAGCCCGGCCACCAGGGCGTCGGCGGCGCCGTACGGGTCCAGGTCGCCCGTGACGACGCGCTCGGCCAGCCCGGCCAGGTGCCGGTCCCCGCGCAGGTCGCCGATCCGGGCGCGCAGCTCGGCCAGCGCGATCGCCTCGATCTCGTCGGCGGCCCGGCGGCGGCGGCGCACCGCCAGCTCGCCGTGCTCCTCCAGCCAGGCACGGTGCTTCTCCAGCGCCTCGACGACCTCGTCCACGCCCTCGCCGCGCGCGGCGACCGTCTTGACGATCGGCGGGCGCCAGTCGCCGGCCTCGCGGGCCTCGCCGAGGCCGAGCATGTGGTTGAGCTCCCGGGCGGTGGCGTCGGCGCCGTCCCGGTCGGCCTTGTTGACCACGAAGAGGTCGCCGATCTCCAGGATCCCGGCCTTGGCGGCCTGGATCCCGTCGCCCATCCCGGGGGCGAGCAGCACGACGGTGGTGTCGGCCTGCGCGGCGACCTCCACCTCGGACTGGCCGACGCCGACGGTCTCCACCAGGATCACGTCGCAGCCGGCCGCGTCCAGCACCCGCAGGGCCTGCGGGGCGGCCCAGGACAGGCCGCCGAGGTGGCCGCGGGTGGCCATCGAGCGGATGAAGACCTCCGGGTCGGTGGCGTGCTCCTGCATCCGGACCCGGTCGCCGAGCAGCGCGCCGCCGGAGAACGGCGAGGACGGGTCGACGGCCAGCACCCCGACCCGCTTGCCGAGCCGCCGGTAGGCGGCGACCAGCGCCGAGGTGGAGGTGGACTTGCCCACGCCGGGGGAGCCGGTGAGGCCCACGGTGTAGGCGCGTCCGGTGTGCGGGGCCAGCGCGGCCATGACCTCGCGCAGCTCCGGGGCGGCGTTCTCGACCAGCGTGATGAGCCGGGCGACGGCGCGCGGTCGGCCGTGCCGGGCCTGTTCGACCAGCGTGGCGACATCGATCATCGGGTGCTCCTTGGCGGATGCCGACGGGGCCGCGGACCGCTCGTGGCGGTCCGCAGCCCCGGACAGGTCGAGGTTGATCAGGCCTTCGGGCTGTGATCCTTGGGGACGTGCACGATCAGGGCGTCGCCCTGGCCGCCGCCGCCGCACAGGGCGGCCGCGCCGACGCCGCCGCCGCGCCGCTGGAGCTCCAGGGCCAGGTGCAGCACCACCCGGGCGCCGGACATGCCGATCGGGTGGCCGAGGGCGATCGCGCCGCCGTTGACGTTGACGATGTCCGCGGAGACGCCGAGGTCCTTCATCGACTGGTGGGCGACGGCCGCGAAGGCCTCGTTGATCTCGATCAGGTCGAGGTCGGCGACGGTCAGGCCGTCCTTGGCCAGCGCGTGCTTGATCGCGTTGGACGGCTGGGACTGCAGCGAGTTGTCCGGGCCGGCCACGTTGCCGTGGGCGCCGATCTCGGCGATCCAGGTCAGGCCCAGCTCCTCGGCCTTGGCCTTGCTCATCACGACCACGGCGGCGGCGCCGTCGGAGATCTGCGAGGCGGAGCCGGCGGTGATCGTGCCGTCCTTGGCGAAGGCCGGGCGCAGCTTGCCGAGGCCCTCGGCGGTGGTGTCCGCGCGGATGCCCTCGTCCTGGCCGAACAGGACCGGCTCGCCCTTGCGCTGCGGGATCGGCACCGGGACGATCTCGGCGTCGAAGAGGCCGTCGGCCTGGGCCTTGGCGGCGCGCTGGTGCGAGGCGGCGGCGATCTCGTCCTGGACCTCGCGGCCGATGCCGAGGCGGGTGTTGTGCTTCTCGGTGGACTCGCCCATCGGGATGTTCTCGTAGGCGTCGGTGAGGCCGTCGTACGCCATGGCGTCCAGCACCTCGACCGCGCCGTACTTGTAGCCCTCGCGGGACTTCGGCAGCAGGTGCGGGGCGTTGGTCATCGACTCCTGGCCGCCGGCCACGACGATGTCGAACTCGCCCGCGCGGATCAGCTGGTCGGCCAGGGCGATCGCGTCGAGGCCGGAGAGGCAGACCTTGTTGATGGTCAGCGCCGGGACGTTCATCGGGATGCCGGCCTTGACGGCGGCCTGGCGGGCCGGGATCTGGCCGGCGCCGGCCTGGAGCACCTGGCCCATGATGACGTACTGGACCTGCTCCCCCGTGATCCCGGCCCGCTCCAGCGCGCCCTTGATCGCGAAGCCGCCGAGGTCGGCTCCGGAGAAGCCCTTGAGCGAGCCGAGCAGGCGACCCATGGGGGTCCGCGCACCGGCAACGATCACAGAGGTGGTGTTGGTCATGGGACGAGCCCCTTCGCACGTCGTGGCCAGGTGAGGATGCCGCTCAATGTACTGACCTGTTACCCGCCCGTCACCGGAGCTACGGTGTGATCGAGCGCACTGGCACCGTCCAGTCAACACCGTGTCAACGCGGTCCGGGTGAACCCCGGGCGTGTGAGCAGACTCGCACGTCCGGCGCTGGCGCGCGTTAAGCGCGATGCGCTGCACTGGTGGCCACCCGTTTCGCGACCCGCTCACCGGAGGCCGCCGTGCTGACCCGTATCGACCACATCGGCATCGCCTGCCGAGACCTCGACAAGACGGTCGAGTTCTACCGCGCCACGTACGGCTTCGAGGTGTTCCACAGCGAGGTCAACGAGGAGCAGGGCGTCCGCGAGGCCATGCTCAAGATCAACGACACCGGCGACGGCGGCGCCTCCTACCTCCAGCTGCTGGAGCCCACCCGGCCCGACTCCACCGTCGCCAAGTGGCTGGAGAAGAACGGCGAGGGCGTCCACCACATCGCCTTCGGCACCGCCGACGTCGACGGCGACGCGGAGGCGATCCGGGGCAAGGGCGTCCGGGTCCTGTACGACCAGCCGCGGATCGGCTCGATGGGCTCGCGGATCACGTTCCTGCACCCCAAGGACTGCGGCGGCGTCCTGACCGAGCTGGTCACCTCGGCCGAACCGGCCGCCCACGACGAGCACTGAGAGCCCCGGGATGCCGCTCCCGCCCCGGGCGGCATCCCGTTCCCTCCCCCCGCTGACGCCCGGGAGGCGCCGGACGCGCATGCACCTTTCGACGGGGCCCTCGCTCCGCCCGGACCCGGGAACTCGTCAGTAACCTGGCCGGGTACGCCGAAAACCCCCACGCGGCCATTCCCCCGCAGTGCGCTCCCACTACAATGCCCAGGTGCGCGAAGACTCCGGGGGACGGAGGGGACGGGCACGGCCGATGACAGGCCCGTCCGCCCTCCGGCGGCGGCCCGTCGCAGGGGAGTCCACTACGCGGGCACGGCTGAACAGTCGCAAGTCGGATCTGTCACCATTCTCCACAAGGCAAGAGTTCGCCCAGGAGTCCACCCGGACGGGGGAACGCGGCATCACCGCGCTCCCGCACCGAGGGCTCCGACGACCGCGGCGGGCGGCCCCGGCTTGAACGTGGGGGCTCACCGGCCGCGGATGCAAGGACCAGTCGGAGCGGCACCCGGAACCACGGGGGCCTCGCACCGGCCGGGTCGAGGACGCGACCAGGAGATGGATGGGACCGCGGAGTGCGGGGCAACGACCGCTACGAGGCTGACGATCACCTCTCCCAGTTCGAGGCCGAGATGGGTCGGACTCGAAAGGAGCGGGACAAGGCAGTCGAGCACGCCGAGGACCTCGCCTACCAGGTGGAGGTGCTCCGGGCCAAGCTGCACGAATCCCGTCGCATGCTCGCCCAGCCGCGTGCCTTCGACGCCGTCTCCGGCCAGGCCGAGCAGATGCTCAGGACCGCCGAGATGCAGGCCCAGCAGATGCGCGCGGACGCCGAGCGCCAGCTGCGGGACTCCCAGGCCGCGACCCAGCGGATCATGGCCGAGGCCGCCGAGCGCACCGCCCGCCTGGAGGCCGAGCTCACCGCCCGCCGCCGCCAGCTGGAGGACGAGCTCACCGAGCTGCGCCGCAACGCCGAGCAGCACCTGAACGGCTGGGCCGAGCAGACCAGGACCGGCAGCGAGCAGGAGGCCCACCGCCTGCTCCAGGAGGCCCGCGCCGAGGCCGAGCGGATGATGGCCGCCGCCCGCGCCGAGGCCGTCGCGCTCGCCGACCAGGCCCGCGCGCAGACCGCCGCCGACGTGGACGCCGCCCGCGGCGAGGCCCAGGCCGCCGCCGAGGCCGCCCTGCACAGGGCCCAGAACGACGCCGAGCGCCTCCTGCGCGCCGCCTCCGAGCAGGCCCAGCAGGCCGGCGCCCAGGCCGCCGCCGACGTCGACGCCGCCCGCGGCGAGGCCCAGCAGCAGCTGGCCGCCGCGCACGCGGCCGCCGAACAGCAGCTCGCCGCCGCGCAGGGCGAGATCGGCCGGCTCAAGGAGCACGCCGCCGCCGAGCAGGCCCGCGCCGAGCAGCAGCTGTCCCACGCCCAGGCCGAGATAGAGCGGCTGCGCGCCGAGGCGATCGCCGAGGCCGAGCGCACCCGCCGTGAGGCCGCCGAGCTGCGCGACCAGGCCGAGCGGGCCGCCGAGCAGCTCCAGGCCGACGCCGAGGCCGCCGTCGAGCGCCGGGTCGCCGACGGCGACGCCGCCAACGAGCAGCGCTCCCAGACCGCCCGGGCCGAGATCGCCCGCCTGGTCGCCAAGGCCACCAAGGAGTCCGAGGCCATCCGGGCCGAGGCCGAGGCGGTGCGGGCCGAGGCCGCCAACCGGCAGGCCGAGGCGGACGCCGCCAGGGCCGCCGCGGCCGAGGAGAGCGAGCGGCTGCGCGCCACCGCCGAGTCCGTCGCCGCCGAGCTGAAGGCCGAGGCCGAGGCGGCGATCGCCGACCTGCGCGCCCGCACCGAGCGCGACCTCGCCGACCTGCGGGCGCAGGCCGAGGCCGACGCGCTGCGCCTGCGCGGCGAGGCCGAGGAGGAGGGCCGCGCGGCGGGCGCCAAGGACGCCACCGTCCACCTCGCCAAGGCCGCCAAGACGGCCGAGGAGGTCCTCGACCGGGCCGACCGGGACGCCGAGGCGGCGCGGAGCGAGGCCGCCGCGGAGGCCGAGCGGATCCGCACCGAGGCCGCCGCCGAGGCCCAGCTCCTGCGCGAGCAGGCCCAGGCCGCCGTCGAGCAGGCCCAGAACGCCGCCCTGGACGACGCCGCCGCGATCCGCGAGCGGATCGAGCAGATGCAGGACGAGGCCGCCCGGCTGCGCGCCGAGGCCGAGGAGCTGCGCGCCCAGGCCGCCGCCGAGGCCGACCGGGTCCGCGGCGAGGCCCGCCGCCAGGCCGTGGTGCAGATCGAGGAGTCGGCGAAGAACGCCGAGGAACTGCTCACCAAGGCCAAGGCCGACGCGGACGAGCTGCGCGCCGGCGCCGCCGCCGAGATCGAGCGGCTGCGCGAGCAGGCCCAGGAGCAGGCCGCCGAGACCCAGGGCCGGGCCGAGCAGACCCTGTCCCGGGCCCGTGCCGAGGCCGGGAAGATCACCGCCGCCGCCGAGCAGCAGGGCCAGGACGCGCTCGCCGCCGCCCGCGCCGCGGCCGCCGAGAACCGCACCGCCGCCGAGCGCGAGACCGCCGAACTCCGCCGTGACGCGGCCGAGTTCGACCAGCGGGTGCGCGCCGAGGCGGGCACCGCCGCAGAGGCCCTGCGGGCCGACGCCGACGCCGCGGCGAAGGCCGTAAGGGACGCCGCGGTGGCCGACGCCGAGCGCGTGCGCACCGAGGCCGACACCGAGGCCGCCCGCACCCGGGGCGAGGCCGAGACGGTCGCCACCGCGCTGCGCGAGGAGACCGCGGAGCAGCTGGCCGCCGCCCAGGCCGCGCGTGAGCAGGCCGAGCAGGGCGCCGAGGAGCTGACGAAGCGGACGGCCGCCGAGACCGCCGCCGTCCGCGAGGCCGCCGAGACGTACGCCGACCGCGTCCGCACCGAGGCCGAACAGACCGCCACCGACCTCACCGAGCGCACCGCCGCCGAAACGACCGCCCAGCGCACCGACGCCGAGGCCTACGCCGAGCGCGTCCGCGCCGAGGCCGAGCAGGCCGCCGCCGACCTCACCGAGCGCACCGCCGCCGAAACGGTCGCCCAGCGCGCGGACGCCGAGGCCTACGCCGAGCGCGTCCGCGCCGAGGCCGAGCAGGCCGCGGACGAGCTCGCCGAGCACACCGCCACCGAGACCGCCGCCCAGCGCGCCGACGCCGAGGAGCTGCTGGAGGCCGCCCGCGTCTCCGCCGAGCAGCGCAAGGCCGAGGCCGCCCAGGCCGCCAAGGAGATCCGCGAGAAGGCCGCCGCCGACCTGGCGCTGGCCGCCGAGCAGGCCGAGACGGTCCGTGCCGAGGCCGGCCGCGAGCTGTCCGAGGCCCGCGCCACCGCCGACACCATCCGCGCCGAGGCCGGTGCCGTCCTGGACCGGGCCCGCGCCGACGGCGACGAGCTGGTCGCCGCCGCCAAGGCGGAGTGCGCCGCGCTGGTCGAGGTCGCCGAGGACGAGGCCGCCGAGGTCCGCCAGTCGGTGGCCGGCCTGCACGAGGCCGCCTCCCAGCAGATCGCCGAGCTGACGGCCACCGCCGAGCGCGAGGCCGCCGACGTCCGCGAGCAGGCCGAACAGGCCGCCGCCGACCTGCGCGCCGACGCCGAGCGGGAGACCGCCGAGCAGCGCGAGCTCGCCGACCGGGAAACCTCGGAGCAGCGCGAGCTCGCCGACCGCGAGACCGCCGACCTGCGCGCCCGCACCGAGGCCGAGACGGCCGCCCTGCGCGAGCAGACCGAGCTGGAGCTCGCCGCCGAGCGCGAGGCCGCCGAGGCCGAGATCGCCCGCCGGTACGCCGAGGCCCAGGCCTACGACGAGCAGCTGCGCGCCGAGGCCGACCACGAGCTGCGCACCGCCCAGGAGGCCGCCGACCAGCTGCGCGCCGACGCCGAGGCCCAGGCCGCCCGGACGGTCGCCGCCGCCGAGGAGCACGCGGCCGGCGTGGTCGCCGACGCCGAGGAGCTGGCCGCCGCGCTGCGCTCGGAGGCCGAGGAGTACGCGCTCGCGACCCGCACCCTGGCCGACGAGTACGACTCCGCGACCCACGCCCGCGCCGACGCCTACGACGCGGACACCCGGGAGGCCGCCGAGCAGTTCGACAAGGCCACCCGCGACCAGGCCAAGTCCGTCCTGGAACGGGCCTTCGCGGACGCCGAGTCGCTCGGCGAGGACGCCCAGACCACCGCGCTGGCCACCACCGCCGCCGCCGAGGAGCAGGCCGACGCGATGGTCGCCGCCGCCCGCAAGGAGGCCGACCGGCTGGTCGCCGCCGGCGAGGCGGCCGGCCAGGGCGAGGTGGAGAAGGGCCGCTCCGACGCCGACGCGCTGCTCGCCGAGGCCCGCCGGGACGCGACCGCGATCCGCGAGCGCGCCGAGGAGCTGCGCGAGCGCACCGACGCCGAGGTCGAGGCGCTGCACGAGCGCGCCCGCAAGGAGAACGCGGCGGCCATGAAGTCGGCCGGCGAGCGCGTCGACGCGCTGGTGACGGCCGCCCAGGAGCAGCTCACCGAGGCCGAGGAGCAGGCGGTCGCCACCGTCGCCGAGGCCGAGGACCGCGCGGCGGCCCTGGTCGCCGCCGCCGAGGAGCGGGCCGGGGAGCTCTCCTCGGAGGCGTCCGCCGAGGCGAGCAAGGTCCGGCTGTCGGCGGTCCGCAAGGCCGAGGGCCTGCTCAAGGAGGCGGAGACCAAGCTCTCCACCTCCACCGACCGGGCCGAGGCGCTGATCGAGAAGGCCGAGGCCAAGCTGCGGTCCTCCCAGGAGGAGGCCGAGGAGCGGCTGGAGAAGGCGTCCGCCGAGGCGGAGAAGCGGCTGCAGGCCGCCGACCGCGCGGCGGACGAGCAGGTCGAGCTGGCCAAGGCCGAGGCCGAGCGCCTGCTGGAGGAGGCGCGCGCCGAGGCGGAGCGCGTCACCACCGAGGGCCGGCGCGAGCTCGACGAACTGGTGCGCCGTCGCAAGGACATCAACACCGAGATCTCCAGGGTCCAGGACGTCCTGTCCGCCCTGGAGGCCTTTGAGGCACCGGCACCGGTCGCACAGACCAACGGGGGAAACAGCAAGAAGGACGGGGGTGCCAAGGCCGGTGCCGGAGTTGGCTCCCCCCGGTCGGGTGGCAATCGCTCCAAGAACGCACCACCCGATTGAGCGGACATTGTCCGCGGGACAACGGCATTTCGCCGTCGACACTCCGGTACCGTGTCAGGATTCCCTCAACCACCTCAGCGGTTTGACGACAGGAAGCCCAGAACCCCATGAGCGACAGTCACTCCCCTCACGGCTTCGACCTGGTGCGCCGTGGGTACGAGCGTGCCCAGGTCGACGAGCGGATCACCAAGCTGGTGGCCGACCGTGACAGTGCCTTGACCCGGATCAGTGCGCTGGAGAAGCGCATCGAGGAGCTCCACCTGGAGACGCAGACCGCCCAGGCGGCGGTCGCCGAGCAGGAGCCGTCGTACGCCGGTCTCGGCGCCCGGGTCGAGAAGATCCTGCGCCTCGCCGAGGAGGAGGCCAAGGACCTGCGCGACGAGGCGCACCGCGCCGCCGAGCAGCACCGCGAGCTCGCCGAGGCCGCCGCCCAGCAGGTCCGCACCGAGGCCGAGAACTACGCCAAGGACCGCAAGGCCAAGGCGGAGGACGAGGGCATGCGGATCGTCGACAAGGCCAAGAGCGACGCGGCCCAGCTGCGCGCCGAGGCCAACAAGGACGCGCAGAACAAGCGCGAGGAGGCGGACGCCCTCTTCGAGGAGACCCGCACCAAGGCCGCCCAGGCCGCGCTGGAGTTCGAGACCAACCTGGCCAAGCGCCGCGAGCAGTCCGAGCGCGACCTGGCCGCCCGTCAGGCCAAGGCCGAGAAGCGCCTCGCCGAGATCGAGCACCGGGCCGAGCAGCTGCGCCTGGAGGCCGAGAAGCTGCGCACCGACGCCGAGCGCCGCGCCCGCCAGACCGTCGAGACGGCCCAGCGCCAGTCCGAGGACATCGTGGCCGACGCGAACGCCAAGGCCGACCGGATCCGCAGCGAGTCCGAGCGCGAGCTGGCGGCGCTCACCAACCGCCGCGACAGCATCAACGCCCAGCTGACCAACGTCCGCGAGATGCTGGCGACGCTGACCGGCGCGGCCGTGGCCGCCGCCTCGCTGCCGAACGACGACACCATCGGCGTGCCCGCCCAGCAGGGCCGCTGACGCAGCAGCACGGCGGGCCCTCACCCTCCCGGGTGAGGGCCCGCCGTCGTTCAGGGCGTCATCATCTCGGGTAGGCCCCGTCCGGCCGCTGGTGGCCGCTGCTGAGCTGGTTGCCCTCGTCGTCCGAGACGGTGCCGAACCACGACGTGCACCACACCGAGACCGAGTCCGGCCAGTACTGCACCTCGAACGGGTGGCCCGAGCCGTGGTCGCCGTACGAGGTGACGATGAAGGTCTCCCCCGGGCGCATCCAGTAGTCCTCGCCGAGCGGCTCCAGGGTCAGCTCCAGCAGCCCCTCGCCGCGGTTCGTCAGCGGCATCCGGCCGGTCACCTCCAGGGCCGAGAAGTCCCAGCCGGCCTCCTCCTCGGTCATCCGGCGGCCACCCGGGCGAGCAGCTTGCGCACGGCGTCGTCGAACGCCTCCGGTGCCTCCAGGGCGCTCAGGTGGCCCACCCCGGGGATGACGGTCAGTTCGGCGTCCGGCCGCAGCCGCGCCATCAGCTCGGCCTCCTCGACGGCCACCAGGGCGTCCTCGGCGCCCGCGACGACCGCGGTCGGCACCCGCACCCCGGCGAGCACCTCCCGGGAGTCCGGCCGGGCCGCCATGGCCCGCTGCGCCCACGCGACGGCGGCCGGCGGCGCGGCGGCGACCAGCGCCTGCACCCGCTCGACCAGGTGCTGCGAGTCCGGACCGAGCTGGCCGGCCGCCACCTCCTCGTCGAGCAGCAGCTGGACGCTGTCCCGGGCGAGGACCGCGGCGGCGATGCGCTCCCGGTTGGCGCGGACGGCGTCGGAGTCGGCGGTGGCGCGGGTGTTGGCCAGCAGCAGCCCGGCCAGCCGGTCCGGGTGACGGCGGGCGAAGGCCAGCGCCACGTAGCCGCCCATGGAGAGCCCGCCGACCACCGCCCGGTCGATCCCGGCCGCGTCCAGCAGCAGCGCGAGGTCGTCCGCGACCAGGTCCAGCGAGGGTTCGTCGGTGCCCAGCACGGTGCCGCCGAACCCCCGCTGGTCGGGGGCGAGCACGCGGGCGTCGTCCCCGGTCAGTCCGGGCAGCGCGTCCAGTTGGGCGGACCACATCGCGGCGTTCAGCGGGAAGGCGTGCAGGAGTACGAGGGGCGTTCCGGTGCCGCTCTCGCGCACCGACAATGCTGAGGGGAGCTGGGTCATGGGGCCACCGTATTCCGGTGCGCCCGGCGGGCCCACTCAGCGGGCCGCGATATCCGCTTTGTCCTAGCCTGACAGAGAGTAAGGGAGCGCGAATGATCGAGTTGCACGACCTGACGAAACGTTACGGCAAGACCCTCGCGGTGGACCGGCTCAGCTTCCGGGTGCCCCAGGGAGTCGTCACCGGCTTCCTCGGCCCCAACGGCGCGGGCAAGTCCACCACCATGCGCATGATCCTCGACCTCGACAGACCCACCTCCGGCCGGGTCACCATCGACGGCCGGAGGTACGGACAGCTCAGCGAACCGCTCAAGTACATCGGCGCCCTGCTGGAGGCCAAGGCCGTCCACCCCGGGCGCACCGCCCGCGACCACCTGCTCTGGCTCGCCCAGAGCAACCGGATCCCCGAGCGCCGGGTCGACGAGGTGCTCGCCCTCGTCGGCCTCACCCCGGTCGCCCGCAAGCGCGCCCGCGGCTTCTCGCTCGGCATGGGCCAGCGCCTGGGCATCGCCTCCGCGCTGCTCGGCGACCCGGAGATCGTCATGTTCGACGAGCCGGTCAACGGCCTGGACCCGGAGGGCATCCTCTGGATCCGCAACCTGATGAAGCGGCTCGCCGCCGAGGGCCGCACCGTCTTCGTCTCCTCGCACCTGATGAGCGAGATGGCCGTCACCGCCGACCACCTCGTCGTCATCGGCCGGGGCCGGCTGCTCGCCGACCTGCCGATGCCCGAGTTCATCCGGCGCAACTCCCGCTCCGCCGTGCGGCTGCGCACCCCGAGCCCCGAGCGCCTGCTCGACGTCCTGGCCGGCGCCGGGATCCGCCACGAGACCGGGCCGGACGGCTCCTACGAGGTGGTCGACGGCGACCTCGCCGGCCTCGGCGACCTGGCCGCCGCGAACGGCGTCGTCCTGCACGAACTCAGCCCCCAGCAGGCCTCGTTGGAGGAGGCCTTCATGCAGATGACGGCCGACTCGGTGGAGTACCACGCCGGCGACGGACCGGGCCGGGACGCGGCCGGCGCGCCCGGCGTGTGGGGCGCCGGCTGGCAGCCCGGCGCCGAACAGGCGGCCGCCCCGGCCGGACAGGAGGAGAACTGAGATGGCGTCCTTCCCCGCGATCCTGCGCTCCGAGTGGACGAAGATCCGCAGCGTCCGCTCGACGGTCTGGACCCTCGCGCTGACCTTCGTCGTCACGGTCGGCATCGGCGCGCTGCTGTCCCTGCTGACCAACAACAACTTCACCGAGTTCCGGCGCAACGACCAGAGCCCGTTCGACGCCACCGGCACGGCCTTCTCCGGCATCATGCTCGGCGAGCTCGCCATCATCGTCTTCGGCGTGCTGGCCATCGGCAACGAGTACAGCACCGGCATGGTCCGGGTCAGCCTGGCCGCCGTCCCGCAGCGCGGCACCCTGCTCACCGGCAAGGCCGTCGTCCTCGGCTCGCTGGCCCTGGCCGTGTCGGTCGTGACGGCCTTCGTCACCTTCTTCATCGGCCAGTCGCTGCTCGGCTCGCACTCCACCACCCTCGGCGAACCGAACGTGCTGCGCGCGGTGTTCGGCGCCGCGCTCTACCTGACGATGCTCTGCCTGTTCTCGGCCGGCGTCACGGCGATGCTGCACAACCAGACGCTCGCGCTGGGCGTGCTGGTGCCGTTCTTCTTCCTGCTCTCGCCGATCCTCTCGGCGGTGCCGAAGGTCAAGACGCTCGCGCACTACTTCCCGGACTACGCGGGCTCGCGGATGCTGCTGGTGTACGAGCAGCACGGCCAGCCGTACGGACCGTGGGCCGGTTTCGCGATCTGCCTGGCCTGGACGCTGGCCGCCCTGGCCGGCGGCGCGCTCGTGCTCAAGAACCGCGACGCGTAAGGCGGTTGCCCGCCGGCCGGAGCGACGGATCAGTACCGCGGAGCGCCGCGGCCCCGCAGCACGTTGGAGGCCCGGCGCTCCCGCGCTCCCCAGCACGCGCGGTGCCAGTGCCGCCGGTCGTCCACCCCGGCGCCGTGCATCGGCCAGGCGACCACGTGGCCGACCCCGGACGGGATCTCCTGGTCGCAGCCCGGGCAGCGGTAGCTGCGCCCGGACGTCCCGGCGACCGTCTGGACCACCCAGTCGTCGCCCTGGTAGCTCTCGGTGCGGCGCAGCGAACCGCCCGGCGGGGCGGCCGGTTCGTCCGCCCGGTGGGCGGCGCTCTTGATCCGGTTGTGGCGGGGCGACACGGCGACTACCTCTCTCCGGTGGCTCGGGACCGTTCCAGCCTACGGCCGGGCACGACCCCCGAGAGCCTCTATCACGGCATCACGCGCCGGTTCGGGGTTTCCGGCGAGATCCACCCGATCTTCCCCGAAATTCGTGGTTCGGCGTGCCATTGGCACATGACATCCGATACCCACAAGGGGAACAGGCGGGGCCCGCAGACCCTGCGCGCACCCGAGGAGGCCCACCGATGTCCAAGACCACCGCCCGCGCCGAGACCCGTCGGCCCGTCGGGGTCCGGCCGCCCGCCCCCGGGCCCGCGCTGACCACCGTCCCCCCGGTGACGGCCGCCGCCGGCGATCCGCTGCCCGCCGCGCAGCGGGCCGCCGCGTTCCCCGCGGACACCGCACCGATCCGGGTCGGCGCCTTCATGCTCTCCGCGCAGTTCCCCGGGCAGAGCCACGGGGAGGCGCTCGACCGCACCGTGCGCGCCGCCGTCGAGGCCGAACGCGCGGGCCTGGACAGCGTCTGGCTGGCCGAGCACCACTTCGTCCCGTACGGGGTCTGCCCGAACGCCGCCACGCTCGCGGCCCTGCTGCTCGGCCGCACCCGCCGGATCGGCGTCGGCACCGCCGTCAGCGTGCTGTCCACCGCCCACCCGGTGGCGCTCGGCGAGCAGGCCGCGCTGCTGCACCTCACCTCCGGCGGGCGCTTCACGCTCGGGGTGGGCCGCGGCGGCCCGTGGATCGACCTGGACGTGTTCGGCAGCGGCGTGGACGCCTTCGAGAACGGCTTCCCGGAGCGGCTGGACCTGCTGCTGCGCTGGCTGCGCGGCTCCCGGGTCGGCGCGGACGGGCCGCAGTTCGCCTTCCCCGAGGTCGCCGTCGTCCCGCGGGCGACCGAGCCGCTGCGCCGGCCCGGGCTGGGCGCCTGGCTGGGCCTCGGCGACCCCGGCGGCCGGGTGCGCCTGCCGCGTCAGCGCCAGGACGTCGAGGGGGCGGGTGCGAGCCTCGGCGCGGGCGACGAACTCACCCCCGCCGGACGGCCGGTGGCCGGCCCGCCGGTGGTCGTCGCGTGCACGTCCCCGGCCGGGGTCAGACTCGCCGCCGAACGCGGCCTGCCGATGCTGCTGGGCATGCACTCGGGCGACGACGACAAGCTGAACATGCTGGAGCTGTACCGCAGCGCCTGGCTGGCCGCCGGACGCGACGAGGAGCAGCTGCGCCGGATCAACCGCCGGCACGTCGCGGCCGGCGTGGCCCAGGTCGACGACCGCACCTCGACGGCGCGGGCCACGCTGCTGAGCGCGATGCCGGGCTGGTTCGAGTACGGGCTCGGCGCCCACCGCACCGTGGACGGCCGGGAGCGCAAGATGCGCGACCCGCACCAGTACACCGAGTTCCTCTGCGACCTGCACGCGGTGGGCACCCCGAAGCAGTGCGCCGACCGTCTGCTGGCCACCGCCGAGCGGACCGGCATCCGCCGCTTCGCACTGCTCGCCGAGGGCAGCGGCGACCGCGAGGCGACCCTGCACAACATCGCCCGGCTCGGTTCGGAGGTGCTCCCGCAACTGAGCTGAACCGAGCTGCCGCACCGCCCGGCCGGACCGAACCGCGCCGCCCCCTCCCCCCGCACCGGGGGAGGGGCCGACGGCGTTCCGGCGCCGCCGTGAGCGGGTCGATCAGCAGTCCCGCAGTTCCTCGGACTGGTTGAGCAGCTGCTCCCGGACGGACGTGAAGCGGTCGAACCGCGCCTCGTTGGCGTCGGACGGCAGGAACACCGCCACCCGGTGACAGTTCTGGAAAGCCAGCCGGACCCCGAAGTGCCGCTGCAGGGCACCCCGGATGGCGTCGCTGGCGAGCGCCCGCAGGAGCTGGCCGCGGGCCTGCTCGCTGGGCGGCGGTACCTGGTTGTCGGCGAAATCGGTGCCGTCGACCTTGGCCTGGGCGACCAGCGAGCTGATCAGGTTCCAGGCGTACGGCAGCGAGACGCGGACGCAGTCGACGAATTCCCGCTCGTCGACCTCGCCCCGCTCGGCCTTTTCGAGCAGGGCCGGTGAGACGTCGAGCGACATGGATTCTCCTCTCGCGGACCACCCGCGCGCGGCGCGCGGGTGGTGGTGCGTGGTCCGAAGCTCACAGTGAGGGTGGGCGAAATCGCACGGGACGTCCGGAACAGCGACGGAACGGCTGTTTCCGGCGCCGTGCGAAGGGTGCGGCGGCGCCACTGGACGTAACGTCCCGGACACCGACCGCTTCAGAACAGCGTGGCAGTCAACGGCGGGCCAGGCCGGTGGTTCCTAGGGATTGCTCCGTAAATACGCCGTGGTGCACCAGAATGGCCGGATCCTGTCGGATCGTTCATCTGAAGTCTCCATCCCCGTTGACAGCGGTCCCGCACGCATGCCGTCACACACGGTAGCGACCCCAGCGTAGGGGCGCCAGACCGCGGGAGGCATCCCCGGAATCGCCGAACCTCCATGTTCGCGGGGTTCGCGCTTCCTTCACCCCGTCGTCGCGGAATCGCATCAACTGGCCCCGGTGGGCTAGCGTGGTCGACCGTGCGTCTCGTAATTGCCCGCTGCTCAGTCGACTATGCCGGTCGGCTCTCCGCCCATCTGCCCTCCGCCACCAGGCTCATCCTGGTCAAGGCCGACGGCAGCGTCAGCATCCACGCCGACGACCGCGCCTACAAGCCGCTCAACTGGATGTCCCCGCCGTGCGTCCTCAAGGAGGCCGACGGGGTCTGGACGGTGGAGAACAAGGCCGGCGAGAAGCTCATCATCACCCTGGAGGAGGTGCTGCACGACTCGTCCCACGAGCTCGGGGTCGACCCGGGCCTGATCAAGGACGGCGTCGAGGCACACCTCCAGGAGCTGCTGGCGGACCGCATGGAGGTGCTCGGCGCCGGCTGGTCGCTGATCCGCCGCGAGTACCCGACCGCGATCGGCCCGGTCGACATCCTGTGCCGCGACTCCGACGGGGCGACGGTCGCCGTCGAGATCAAGCGCCGCGGCGAGATCGACGGCGTCGAGCAGCTCACCCGCTACCTCGAACTCCTCAACCGGGACCCGCTGCTGGCCCCGGTCAAGGGCGTCTTCGCCGCGCAGGAGATCAAGCCCCAGGCCCGCGTGCTGGCCACCGACCGGGGCATCGGCTGCGTGGTCCTGGACTACGACGAGCTGCGCGGCATCGACGACGACAAGCTGAAGCTGTTCTGACGCCTCAGGTCGCCGTCGGAGACGGCGTGCCAGGTCCGGTCGGTACCGGCGTCGTCGGGGGCTTGGTCGACTGCGACGGACTCGGGGACGGGGTCGTCGGCGAACTGCTCGGCGCCGGCGGCTGGCTCGGGTGGGTCACGGGCGGCTGCTGCGGCCCCGGCCCGGGCTGCTGCGTCGGCGGCTGCGGGTCGCCCGGAGCGGGCGGCTGCGGCTGCTGCGGGGCGTCCGACCCCGTCGCGCCGGGCGAGCGGCTCGGCTTCTTCGACGCCGTCGCCGAGGCCGACGCCGACGCGGTCGGCGAGTGCGTCGCACTGCCGCTCGCCGAGGGCTCCGGGCTGGTCCCGTTCGCCGCCGGGCTGCTGCCCGGGGCGTCCGCGCCGGCCGTCGTGGCGGCGCCGGTGCTGGAGTGCGGCAGCGGGACCTGCCCGCCGGTACCGGTGTCGTCCTGGTCGAGCCGGCTGTGCGGGTCGTTGGTCCGCTGCTCCCCCGGCCCGGTGACGCTCATCGCCACCGCCGTGCTGAGCACCCCGAGCGTGAGCACCGCCGCCGACGCGACGACCACCCGCCGGCG
This sequence comes from Kitasatospora sp. NPDC059408, assembly GCF_042751525.1. Lineage (NCBI taxonomy): Bacteria > Bacillati > Actinomycetota > Actinomycetes > Kitasatosporales > Streptomycetaceae > Kitasatospora > Kitasatospora sp. NPDC059408. Next base: position 51,898 of record NZ_JBHYWI010000036.1, on the reverse strand, counting down.
CCGGCTCGACCGCAGCCCGGACGGCACCCTGGCCGCGATCTTGCGGATCACCGGACCGCGCGCGGGCGCCGCCGCGGGCTGGGCGCCCGGCAGTTGACGGCCCTCGGCCCGCAGCAGGTCGAGCATCCGACGCGCCGCCGCGACCCCGCGCTGCTCGCCGACGACGGCCCGCAGCGTGAGCGCGGTCTCCAGCTCGGCGATCGCCTGGGACGGTTCCTGCGCGCAGATCGCGTAGACGCCCAACTCGTGGTGGAACCAGGCCTCGTCGGCCTTGGAGGCGGTCCGCCTGGCGGCCTCCAGACCCAGCTGCAGCGCCCGCTCCCAGGCCCCCCAGCGCAGCGACAGGGCCAGCGCGGGGGCGGCGGCCCTGGCCAGCCGGACGACGGCCTCGTGGCGCCCGGCGGTGCGGTCGGCCAGCAGGACGCCGATCACCACCTCCGCCTCGGCCGCGATCTGCCCGAGCGACACCGAGCTGTGCCCGACCCACCAGGCGAAGTGCTGCGCCGCGCCGTCGACGCTGCCGCGCGCCGGCCAGTGCGGGAGGAGCAGTTCGAGCGCCCCGGCGGTCAGCCGGTGGTGGCCGCCGATGGACACCGCGAGCCCGGCGTCGGCGAGCTCGGCGAGCGCGCTCTCGCCCTGGCCGACGTCGATCAGCGCGGGCAGGTGCGGCGCGGTCGGGCACTCGCCGCCGAGCGCCACGGCGAGCCGCAGCACGGCCTGCGCGGGCTCGCTCAGCCCCTCGGCGAGCCGGACGGCGGGCGAGGCGGTCTCGGCGACGGACGGCAGCGGCACGGTCCGGCGCAGCGCGCCCTCGCGGACGGCCGGGTCGGGGTCGTGGACGGGCCCGTCGACCGCGCCGAACACGTCCAGGCGGTCCTCCTCGGCGGCGACCAGCGCGTCCACCGCCACGTCCCGCTGGCGCAGCAGCGCGGCGGCCTGGACGAAGCGCAGCGGCAGTCCCTCGGACTCGAACCAGAGGTCGACCGCCCAGGCCTTCTCGGCGACGTCCAGCGGCCGCCCGGCCAGCCGGGCGGCGAGCGCGAGGCAGGCGGCGCGCGAGAGTCCGGCGACGGGGTGGTCCTGGAGCCGGGAGCCGGCCGACAGCGGCGGGGCGGCGGGGTCGACCGAGATCAGGAAGGCGCAGCGGGGGGCGGCGGAGAGCAGCTCCTCCAGCTCGGCGCCGGAGGGTTCGGCGCCGTCGATCACGACGATCGCGCCGACGTCGGCGAGGTGCGCGGCCAGCTGGGCCGGGTCGGGGCGGTAGCCGGGGGCGTGGTGGGTGGCGGCGAACAGCTCCTGGAGCACGTCGGCGGTCGTGCGGCGGTGGCCGCAGAGCTGGACGACGCCGCCGGGGGCGAGGTCGGCGGCGGCCTCGGCGACGGCCGACAGCAGGGCGCTGCGACCGGAGCCGGCCTGGCCGACCAGGCGTATCGAGCGGCCCTCGGCGAGCAGGCCGAGGAGTTCGGCGACGTCCGCCTCGCGGTCGAGCAGCGGCAGGTCGGCGGGCCCGGCGCCGAGGGCGAGCGGGCCGACCGCCCGCTCGACGCCGCCGACGGGTCCGCGGGCGGGCTCGCTGCGCAGCACCCGGCGGGGGCGCGGGCGCCACTCCTCGGGGCAGGGCCGGGCCTCGGAGCCGTCCGGCGCGCCGACGCCCACCAGCAGAGCGCCGGAGACCAGCTCGCCACTGCGGGCGCGGACGGCCTCCTGCCGGAACTCACCGGTTGGCTGTGCCACGTTCTGCTCCGCATCGTGCTCGGCCGCCGGCGTGCCGCGCCGGCCGGCTGACGTCTCGGTCGCGGCCGTGCGGGGACCGGGCGGGCATGGCCCGGCTGCGGCGGCCGTCTTCTGACGGGCAGACTCTCGCACATCCGGCCCCGCGTGTGCAGCGCCGTCCCGTCACGCGCGCCCCACGAGGGCCTCGTGCGCCCCCGGAACGCTTTCCGGAGCGCGTTCGGAGCCCCTTCCGGAACCCCTTCGGCGTGCTTCAGAGACCGACCCCGTGCGCCTCGGCGACGCCGCCGTCCACGGCGAGGATGCGGTGCAGCTTGGTGGCCACCAGCAGCCGCTGGAGCTGGGCCGGGACGGAGCGCAGCACGAGCCGGCGGCCGATCCGGCCGGCCCGGCGGTGGGTGCCCATGATGACGCCGAGGCCGGTGGCGTCCCAGAACTCCAGGCGGGCGAGGTCGAGCACGAGGTCGCCGAGGCCGGTGTCGACGGCCTGGTGGAGCCGGGCCCGCGCGTCGGCGGCGGTGCGCACGTCGAGGCGGCCCTCGATGGCCAGCGCCCTGTGGTCGCCGGTGATGCGCATGCTCTCCTCCTCCTTCGCCTGGCCGGTCCCGGTGTCGGGGGTGTGGGTCCGCCCCGGCCGTGCCGGGCCGGGGAGCGGGGTGGCCGCCCGGGCGGGCCGTGGCCCCTCGTCCGGAGGCCCGCCTGCTGCGCCGAACGGCGACGGGCCGCGCGCCCGGGCCGGCCGCCCGTCGTTCAAACCTGGGCCCCTCATCTGACGGCGAACCAGCACCGCAGGTTGCTGGTTGCGGTCAGATCTGAAGCAACTTCACTCGTCCGAGGGAATATACGCAGGTAGTCTCCACACCTACGCTCGATTACCGCCCAAATCACCCGTCTGCGGCACCCGGCGTGAGGAAACTCACCCGCCCCGGGCGGGGCGGGTCCTACGATGCTCGATCGCCCGGCCCGCCCGGCCCCGCGGCCCGTGGGCTACTTGCCCTCGTGCCCGTAGAAGCCGCGGCCGCTCTTGCGGCCGAGGTCGCCGGCGGTGACCATGCGGGCCATGACCTCCGGGGCGGCGAACTTCTCGTCCTGGGTCTCCTCGTAGATGTTGCGGGCGGCGTGCAGCAGGATGTCGACGCCGGTCAGGTCCGCGGTCTCCAGCGGGCCCATCGGGTGGCCGAAGCCGAGGCGGCAGGCCTTGTCGATGTCCTCGGCGGTCGCCACGCCCGTCTCGTACAGCTTGGCGGCCTCGACGACCAGGGCGGTGATCAGGCGGGTGGTGACGAAGCCGGCCACGTCGCGGTTGACCACCACGACCTCCTTGCCGACGCCCTCGGCGAAGGCGCGGGCGGTGGCCAGCGTCTCGTCGCTGGTCTTGTAGCCGCGCACCAGCTCGACCAGCTTCATCAGCGGCACCGGCGAGAAGAAGTGCACGCCGATGACGGACTCCGGGCGCCGGGTGGCGGCGGCGATCCGGGTGATCGGGATCGCGGAGGTGTTGGAGGCGAGCACGGCGCCGTCCTTGGCGAGCTTGTCCAGCTCGCGGAAGACGGCCTCCTTGACCTCCAGCTTCTCGAACACGGCCTCGACCACGATGTCGGCCCCGGCGACGGCGCCCAGGTCGGTGGTGGTGGTGATCCGGCCGAGGGCGGCCTCGGCGTCCTCCGCGCTCATCCGGCCCTTGGCGACGAACTTCTCGTACGAGGCGCGGATGCCGGCGAGGCCGCGCTGCAGCGCCTCGTCGGTGACGTCCCGCAGCACCACCGGGTGGCCGGCCTGGGCCGACACCTGGGCGATGCCGGCGCCCATCAGGCCGGCACCGATCACGGCGATCTGCTTGCTGGACGCATTGCTCATGGCGGGTCTCCCGATGCCGTCGCCGCCTCGCGGGCGGGCCCTGAAAGCGGCTCAGGGCAGGGGTCGCCGCCCGGTAGAGCCGCGTCGCTCTGGCGGGGACTCTAACGCCCATTTCGTCCGTGCAATAGCAATCGGGAGTGTGATCTGCAACCGACCTGGTCAGGTGAACCAATCAGCCCGGCCGATCGTCGGCGCGATGGTCAGATCATCAGCCCGAGGTCCTGCGCCAGGATCGCCGCCTGCACCCGGCTGCGCAGCCGCAGCTTCGCGAGGATCCGGCTGACGTGCGTCTTCGTGGTCGCCTCCGCCATCGCGAGCCGGGCGGCGATCTCCCCGTTCGACAGCCCGGCGCCGATGCAGGCCAGCACCTCGCGCTCGCGCGGGGTGAGCCCGGCCACCGCCTCCCGGGTGTCCGGCCCCACCGCCCGGTCCGGCCGGGCGAAGGTGCCGATCAGCCGCCTGGTCACCGAGGGCGCCAGCATGCCGTCCCCGCGCGCCACCGTCCGGATGCCCTCGACGAGGGTGTCCGCCTCCAGGTCCTTGAGCAGGAAGCCGGCCGCGCCGGCCCGCAGCGCGCCGTACACGTACTCGTCCAGGTCGAAGGTGGTCAGCACGAGCACCTGGGCCGCGCCGGCGGCCACCACCTCGCGGGTCGCCGAGACGCCGTCCAGGCGCGGCATCTGCACGTCCATCAGCACCACGTCCGGCCGCAGCTCCAGGGCCAGCCGGACGGCCTCCTCGCCGTCGGCGGCCTGTCCGACCACCTCGACGTCCGGCTCGGCCCGCAGGATCATCACCAGCGCCGCCCGCACCGCGGCCTGGTCCTCGGCCACCAGCACCCGAATCGTCACGCGCGTCCCTCGTTCCCTTCGCTCCCCCGGCCGTGCGGCAGCACCGCGCGCACGCTCCAGGTCCCGTCCCGCGGCCCCGCCTCGAAACTGCCGCCGAGCAGCCCGGCCCGCTCCGACATGCCCACCAGCCCGGCCCGCGCCCCCGGCAGCCCGCGGCCCTCCTCGGCGCGGTACGGGCTGTCGACGGCGATCCGCAGCTCCCCCGCCCCGAAGTCCAGCCGCAGCCGCACCAGGCCGGGCCCGGCGTGCTTGAGCGCGTTGGTCAGCGACTCCTGCACGATCCGGTACGCGGCCAGGCCCACCGGCACCGGCAGCTCGCCGCGCTCGCCGTGCTCGCTCAGCTCGAACTCCAGCCCGACGTCCCGGCCGGCCGCGCGGGCCTTCGTCAGCAGCGCGTCCACCGCGGCGAGGTCGGGCGCCGCGTAGGACTCGTCGGCCTCGCCCCCGCCGCTGTCCCGGAGCAGTCCGATCATGCGACGCATTTCGGCCAATCCTTGGACGCTGTTCTCCCGGATCACGGCGAGCACCTCCACCAGCGGGTCGTCCTCGGCCCGCCGCTGGCGCCGGGCGACGGACTGCGCGCCGGTCGCGTGGATCGCGATCGCCGACAGGTGGTTGGCCACCACGTCGTGCAACTCCCGTGCCATCCGGGCCCGTTCGGTGACGATGGCCTCGCGGCGGTCCATCTCCGAGAGCAGCGCGGTCTGTTCGGCGCGCAGCCGCTCGGTCTCCGCCTCCTGCCGGTGCTTGCGCACCACGTCCCCGGTCCACACCGGCGCCAGGAAGACCAGCGAGGTGACCACCACGACGAGCAGCCCGGCGGGCGTTCCGCTGTAGATCAGCGCCAGCGTGGAGAGCACCAGCACGGTGGCGCCGCCGGTCAGGTGCAGGATCCGCGACATCCGCGCGGACCCGTAGATCACCGCCGCGTACAGCAGGTCGGTGTACATGATGGTCGTCGCCAGCAGGCTGCCCGCGAGGATGCTGCCCGCGAAGGCGAGCCCGCCGAGGGAGACCGCCAGCACCGGCCTGCGCCGCCGCACCAGCTCCAGCGCGGCCATCACGAGCAGCGGCGCCACGACGGCCCACAGCGGGAGGTCGTCGGGCCGGTCGTACACCTTGAAGGCGATCAGCACCGCACCGCCGAGCAGCCCGCAGAGGGCGATCAGCCGGTCCAGCGCGCGCGGTGAGAGGGACGGACGGAGCACTCTCCCATCTCACCATCCCGGGCGGACCGCGCCGCTCCGGTCCACGGAGGATCCGGCTACATCGAAAGATGCACGCGGGGACGGCACTCCACGACGACGACGCGAGCGCGCCCGCACACGAGGCTGGTACCACCGTCGACCAGCCCGGGAGCAGAACGTGATCGTCACCCTCATCGTCGCGGCCGAGATCTCCTGGTGGATCGTGCTCGGCCTCGGCCTCAGCGCCCGCTACCTGCTGCGGTGGCGCCGCACCAGCACCGCGCTGCTGATCGGCCTCCCGGTGGTGGACCTCGCGCTGTACGCGCTCACCGTCCTGAACCTGCGGGGCGGCGCCGAGGCGAGCTGGATGCACGCGCTGGCGGCGAGCTACGCCGGTTTCTCGGTCGGCTACGGGCCCTCGCTGGTCGCCTGGGCCGACCGGCACTTCCTGCACCGCTTCGCCGGCGGCCCCAAGCCGCTGCCCGCCCCCAAGTACGGCCCGGAGCGGACCAGGCACGAGTGGCGGATCGCGTGGCGCACGGTCGTCTCGGCCGCGATCACCCTGAGCCTGATCAGCCTCCTCGTCCCGCTCTCCGCGGGCAGCGCCCACGTCGGCACCTTCGCCCAGTGGTACTGGAAGCTGGGCATCGCGGCCGTCGTCAACGTCGTCGTGGCCGGCTGCTACTCGAAGTGGCCCAAGGAGGCCCCGGCCGGCGTGACGGTCGTCGACGGCCGGCCGGTCGAGCAGCCCGCCCCGGAGAAGGCCCCGCTGCCCTAGGGCGGCTAGCGGTTCTCCCCCGGCACCCACAGGACGTCGCCGCGCTCCTTGTTGGCCGCCCTGGCCAGGATGAACAGCAGGTCCGAAAGCCGGTTGAGGTACTTGGCGGTCAGCGGGTTGACGGTGTCCCCGTGCGTCTCGATCGCCGTCCAGGTGGCCCGCTCGGCCCGCCGCACCACCGTGCAGGCCAGGTGCAGGTAGGCCGCGCCGGCCGTGCCGCCGGGGAGGATGAAGCTGCGCAGCTTCTCCAGCTGCTCCAGGTAGTGGTCGCAGTCGCCTTCGAGCCGGTCGATGTAGGACTGCAGGACCCGCAGCGGCGGGTACTCCGGGTTCTCGACCACGGGCGTCGCGAGGTCCGCGCCGACGTCGAACAGGTCGTTCTGGATCCGGGTGAGCACCGCGACGACGTCCGGCGCCAGCGCCCCGGCGGCGATGGCCACGCCGATCGCCGCGTTCGCCTCGTTGGCGTCGGCGTACGCGACCAGCCGCGGGTCGGTCTTGGTGGTCCGGCTCATGTCACCGAGCGCGGTGGTGCCGTCGTCGCCGGTACGGGTGTAGATGCGCGTCAGATTGACCATGCGGCCAGACTAGCCGGGCCGGTTAAGCGCCGTTAACCCCAGGCGCCGTCGGCCCTGCGCGACGTCGACCCTAGGCGACGTTGACCCTCTGTCCGGGCGGCGCCGCCTCCAGCCAGGCGAGGAAGCCGGTGAGCGCGTCCTCGCTCATCGCGAGCTCCAGCGGGGCGCCGTTGTGCAGGCAGCGCAGCACCACCGAGCCGGAGAGCAGGGCGAGCTCCTCCTGGCCCTCCGGGTAGCGCCGGCCGAGCACCTCGATCTCCCGGCGCGGGAGCACCTTGCGCGGGCGCGGGGCGTACGAGAAGACCCGGAACCACTCGATCGAGTCGCCGCTGTACCGGCCGATACCAAAAACCCACCCCTTGCCGTCGGTCTGTGGGACCGGGGCCGAGGTGGGTTTGCCGTTCTCGTCGAGGTCGGGCTGCGTCGAGGCGTCGGCGGGCATTTTGAGCCGGTAGCTGCAGTCGAACGTGCCGCCCACCCGCTGGATGAGGCGGCGCCGTACCGCGAACGCGACCAGGCCGATCACACCGAGTGCCACGACCGCCGCACACACCACGAGGGCGAGGACCATGCTCACCTACCTCCTCGCTACCCGCGTTCCCCGTATCGGTCGTACAAGGCGACCGCGTTGACCTACCAACTGAGACGACAGTCCCGGGGTCACGCTCGCGCGTCCCCGGGACCGTCGGTCGACCTCGCCGAGGCGGGGTCAGGCGTACTCAGACGTGCGCCTTGAGGCCGCGCGCCGCGAACAGGCGGACCTCGGCGCGACGCTCGGCGTGCGCGTCCAGGTCGGACTTGGCCTGCTCCAGCGCGCGCTCGGCGCGGGCGACGTCGATCTCGTCCGCCAGCTCGGCGATCTCCGCGAGCAGAGACAGCTTGTTGTCGGCGAAGGAGATGAAGCCGCCGTGCACCGCGGCGACGACGGTGCCGCCGTCCACCGTGCGGATGGTGACCGGGCCGGTCTCCAGCACGCTCAGCACCGGGGTGTGACCCGGCATGATGCCGGTGTCACCGGAGGCCGTACGGGCGACGACGATGGTGGCCGCACCGGACCACACCTTGCGGTCGGCTGCGACCAGCTCGACGTGCAGCTCAGCCAACGTGGGCTCCTAGGCTCGTGCAACCCCCGATTACTCGGGAGTTTCGGTAAGAATAACGGCCCCGCGCCTCCGGCATGAAACCGGCGGCACGGATTTGACCGGAATCACAGCCGATGCGACGCGAGGGGTGGGTCCCAGGGTTGGGGCCCACCCCTCACGGTCACTCGGCTGCTACCGGCCGCGATTACTTCTTCGCCAGCTCGGCGGCGTTCTTCTCGAGGTCCTCGATGCCACCGCACATGAAGAAGGCCTGCTCCGGGACGGTGTCGTACTTGCCGTCCGCGATCGCGTTGAACGCCTCGATGGTCTCCGACAGCGGAACGGTCGAGCCGTCGACGCCGGTGAACTGCTTCGCCACGTAGGTGTTCTGCGAGAGGAAGCGCTCGATGCGACGGGCGCGGTGCACCGTGATCTTGTCTTCCTCGGACAGCTCGTCCATACCGAGGATGGCGATGATGTCCTGCAGGTCCTTGTACTTCTGCAGGATCCCCTTGACGCGGACGGCCGTGTCGTAGTGGTTCTGCGCGATGTACCGCGGGTCGAGGATGCGGGACGTGGAGTCCAGCGGGTCGACGGCCGGGTAGATGCCCTTCTCCGAGATCGGGCGCGACAGAACGGTCGTCGCGTCCAGGTGGGCGAAGGTGGTGGCCGGGGCCGGGTCGGTCAGGTCGTCCGCGGGGACGTAGATCGCCTGCATCGAGGTGATCGAGTGACCGCGGGTCGAGGTGATGCGCTCCTGCAGGAGGCCCATCTCGTCGGCCAGGTTCGGCTGGTAGCCCACCGCGGAGGGCATGCGGCCGAGCAGGGTCGACACCTCGGAACCGGCCTGGGTGAACCGGAAGATGTTGTCGATGAAGAGGAGCACGTCCTGCTTCTCGACGTCACGGAAGTACTCCGCCATGGTCAGCGCGGAGAGCGCGACGCGCAGACGGGTGCCCGGCGGCTCGTCCATCTGGCCGAAGACCAGCGCGGTCTTGTCCAGAACGCCCGAGTCGACCATCTCGTGGATGAGGTCGTTGCCCTCACGGGTGCGCTCGCCGACGCCGGCGAACACCGACACACCACCGAAGTTCTCGGCGACGCGGTAGATCATCTCCTGGATCAGAACGGTCTTGCCGACACCGGCACCACCGAACAGACCGATCTTGCCACCCTGGACGTACGGGGTGAGGAGGTCGATGACCTTGATGCCGGTCTCGAACATCTCGGTCTTCGACTCGAGCTCGGAGAAGTTCGGGGCCTTGCGGTGGATGGGCCACCGGACCTCGACCTGCGACTCGAACTCGGCCTTGTCGACGTTCAGCACCTCACCGAGGGCGTTGAAGACCTTGCCCTTGGTGATCTGGCCGACCGGCACGGAGATGGCGGCACCGGTGTCGGTGACCTGCGCGCCACGGACCAGGCCGTCGGTCGGCTGCATCGAGATGCCGCGGACCAGGCCGTCGCCGAGGTGCTGGGCGACCTCGAGGGTGAGGATCTTCTTGCCCGAGCCGTCGGGGTTGTCCACCTCGACGTGCAGGGCGTTGAACATGTTCGGAATGGCGTCGACGGGGAACTCCACGTCGACGACCGGGCCGATGACCCGCGCGACGCGGCCCGTCGCCGTGGTCGGCTCAACAGTGGTGGTCATACTCATTCGCTCCCGCGGCTAGCGTCGGCGAGGGCGTTGGCGCCACCGACGATCTCGCTGATTTCCTGGGTGATCTCGGCCTGACGGGCCGAGTTGGCAAGCCGCGTGAGCGACTTGATGAGCTCGCCGGCGTTGTCCGTCGCGCTCTTCATCGCGCGCCGGCGTGCGGCGTGCTCGGAGGCGGCGGACTGAAGCAGCGCGCTGTAGATCCGGCTCTCGACGTACCGCGGCAGCAGGGCGTCGAGGACGCCCTCGGCCGACGGCTCGAAGTCGTACAGCGGGAAGATCTCCGCCTTGGCCGGCTGCTCGCCCTGCTGGACCTCGTCCAGCTTCAGCGGCAGCAGCCGCGCCTCGACCGCGTTCTGCGTCAGCATCGACACGAACTCGGTGGAGACGATGTGGATCTCGTCCACGCCGCCGGTCTCGGCCGTGAAGGCCTCGATCAGCTCGGCCGCCACGACCTTCGCGTCGCCGTAGCCCGGCTTGTCCGAGAAGCCCGTCCACGACTGGCCCACCGCGAGGTTGCGGAAGGTGTAGTAGGACAGACCCTTGCGGCCCACGATGTAGGTCACGACGTCCTTGCCCTCGCCGCGCAGGCGCTCGGAGAGCACCATCGAGGCCTTGATGGCGTTGGACGAGTAACCGCCGGCCAGGCCGCGGTCCGCCGTGATCAGCAGGACGGCGGCGCGGGTGGCGTTCGGGTTCTCGGTGGTGAGCGGGTGCTTGGCGTTGGACCGGGTGGCCACCGCCGTCACCGCCCGGGTGAGCTCATCGGCGTACGGGGTGGAGGCGGCCACCGCGCGCTGCGCCTTGCCGATGCGCGCCGCGGAGATCATCTCCATCGCCTTGGTGATCTTCTTCGTCGCGGTGACAGAGCGGATCCGGCGCTTGTAGACCCGAAGCTGTGCTCCCATGGGTCGTTACGTCCTTTCCCTCGCTACCGGACTCAGGCCTGCTCGCCGAGGAGCTTGCCGTCGGCGGTGGTGAAGCCCTGCTTGAAGGCGGCGATCGCGCTGGTGAGAGCGTCGATGGTGCCGTCCTCCAGCTTGCTGGTCTCGACGATGCCGGCCAGCAGGTCCTTGTGCTGCAGGCGCAGGTGGTCCAGGAACTCGCGCTCGAAGCGGCGGATGTCCGCGACCGGGACGTCGTCCAGCTTGCCGGTGGTGCCGGCCCAGATGGAGACGACCTGCTCCTCGACCGGGAACGGCTGGTACTGGCCCTGCTTCAGCAGCTCGACCATGCGCGCACCGCGCTCCAGCTGGGCCTTGGAGGCCGCGTCCAGGTCGGAGCCGAAGCCGGCGAAGGCCTCCAGCTCGCGGTACTGGGCGAGGTCCAGGCGCAGACGGCCGGCGACCGACTTCATCGCCTTGATCTGGGCCGAGCCACCGACGCGGGAGACCGAGATGCCGACGTTCACGGCCGGGCGGATGCCGGCGTTGAACAGGTCGGACTCCAGGAAGCACTGGCCGTCGGTGATGGAGATGACGTTGGTCGGGATGTACGCCGAGACGTCGTTGGCCTTGGTCTCGATGATCGGCAGACCGGTCATCGAGCCCGCGCCCAGCTCGTCGGAGAGCTTCGCGCAGCGCTCCAGCAGGCGGGAGTGCAGGTAGAAGACGTCACCCGGGTAGGCCTCGCGGCCCGGCGGGCGGCGCAGCAGCAGGGAGACGGAGCGGTAGGCCTCGGCCTGCTTCGACAGGTCGTCGAAGATGATGAGGACGTGCTTGCCGTCGTACATCCACTCCTGGCCGATGGCCGAACCGGTGTACGGGGCGAGGTACTTGAAGCCGGCCGGGTCGGAGGCGGGAGCGGCCACGATCGTGGTGTACTCCAGCGCGCCGGCCTCCTCCAGGGCGCCGCGGACGGACGCGATGGTGGAGCCCTTCTGGCCCACGGCGACGTAGATGCAGCGGACCTGCTTCTTCGGGTCGCCCGAGCGCCAGTTGTCACGCTGGTTGATGATCGTGTCGATCGCCACGGCGGTCTTGCCGGTCTGGCGGTCGCCGATGATCAGCTGACGCTGGCCGCGGCCGATCGGGGTCATCGCGTCGATGGCCTTGATACCGGTCTGCATCGGCTCGTGGACCGACTTGCGGACCATGACGCCGGGGGCCTGCAGCTCCAGGGCGCGGCGGCCGGTGGCGGCGATCTCGCCCAGGCCGTCGATCGGGTTGCCCAGCGGGTCCACGACGCGGCCGAGGTAGCCGTCGCCGACCGGGACCGACAGGACCTCGCCCGTGCGGCGCACGGTCTGGCCCTCTTCGATGCCGCCGAACTCGCCGAGGATGACGACACCGATCTCGCGGGTGTCGAGGTTCAGCGCGAGGCCGAGCGTGCCGTCCTCGAACTTCAGCAGCTCGTTCGCCATGACCGAGGGGAGACCCTCGACATGGGCGATGCCGTCCGCCGCGTCAGTGACCGTGCCGACCTCTTCCACAGAAGCGGCGTCCGGCTGGTACGACTGGACAAAGTCGGCCAGCGCGTCCCGGATCTCCTCCGGACGGATCGTAAGCTCCGCCATCAGGCTTCCCTGCTCTCCTAGTTTGCGATCCTCGGCCCGCCATTGAGGGCCGCAAGTATTCGACTCTCGGCCGGGTCTGCCGAACCGGCCGTACGATGTGCCGGCTCCGTTGGGAGCCGGTTTCCCGACCGAGGGTCGGATGTGCTGCTTCGGTACTCAGCCTTCGAGCGACTGGCGAGCGCCTTCGAGGCGGCTCGACACGGTGCCCTCGATGATCTCGGCGCCGATCTGCACCCGGACCCCGCCGACGACCTCCGGGTCGACGTCGATGTTCAGGTGGACCTGGCGGCCGTACATCCGGCCCAGAGCACCGGACAGGCGCTCCTTCTGTGCGTCCGACAGCGGCACCGCGGTGGTGACCAGGGCCACCACCCGGCCGCGACGCGCGGCGGCGAGCTTCGAGTAGGACTCCAGGCCCTGCTCCAGGCTACGGCCACGCGGCGCGTTCACGAGGGCGGTGACCAGCCGGACGGTGCCCGCGTTGGCGCGGCCGCCGAGCAGCTTCTCGATCAGCTCCGCCTTGGCGGCGGTGCCGGCCTTCGGCTCGGTCAGCGCGGCGCGCAGCTCGTGCGAGCCGGCCACGACGCGGCCGAAGCGGAACAGCTCGTCCTCGACGTCGTCCAGCGCGCCCGCCTTGTCGGCGGCGATGACCTCGGCGTACGCGGCGAGCTGCTCGGTCGCGTCGACCAGGTCGCGCGAACCGGACCAGCGCGAGCGGACCAGGCCGGCCACCAGGTCGGCGGTCTCGCCGGAGACCTGACCGGTCAGCAGCGAGGAGACCAGCTGGGCCTTGTCCTGGCCCGACCGGGACGGGTCGGTCAGGACGCGGCGCAGCGACACCTCACGGTCCAGCAGGACCGTGACGGCGGTGAGCTCCTCGGCGAGCTTGACCGCGTCCACCGAGGTGGAGTCGGTCAGGCTCTCCAGGTTCTGCCGCCCGGCGGCGAGGGCCTCACGGCTTGCGCCGATCACTTGGCCGCACCCTGAGCAACGGCGGCCTTGGCCTCCAGCTCGTCCAGGAAGCGGTCGATGACGCCGCTCTGCCGGGCGTGGTCCTCGAGGGACTCACCCACGATGCGGGAGGCCAGCTGGGAGGCCAGCGAACCCACGTCCTGGCGCAGGGCGGCAGTCGCCTGCTTCTTGTCGGCCTCGATCTGCGCGTGACCGGCGGCGACGATGGCCTCGCGCTGACGCTGGCCCTCCTCGCGCATCTCGGCGAGCTGGGCGGCGCCCTGCTCGCGAGCCTGCTCGACGATGCGGGCAGCCTCGTGACGCGCCTCGGCGAGCTCGGCGCGGTACTGCTCAAGCAGGGCCTGGGCCTCGGCCTGAGCGGCCTCGGCGCGCTCCATGCCGCCCTCGATGGCGTCCCGGCGCTCCGACAGCACCTTCTCGATGCTGGGGAGGAGCTTCTTGCCGAGCAGACCGAAGACGATGAAGAAGCAGAGCAGGCCGATGATCACCTCGGGCCACGCGGGGAGGAGAGGGTTCATCTTCTCCTCGGCCGCGAGCGAAAGCACGGGGCTCATATCTGGACCTTCCTCAGAAAGGGTCTACGGCGGATTACTTGTTGCCGAAGACGAACGGCATGACGATGCCGATGAGGGCGAGCGCCTCGGTCAGCGCGAAGCCGATGAACATGTTGGAACGGATGAGACCGGCAGCCTCGGGCTGACGGGCCATGGCCTGGACACCGTTGCCGAAGATCAGACCGACGCCGATGCCGGGGCCGATCGCGGCGAGGCCGTAGCCGATGGAGGCGACGGAACCGTAGACGTTGCCCTCAGCGAGGATGCTCATTGACGTTGTCCTTTGCAGGGGTGGTGATCCGGTGGTGATTGGCCACCGGGCGATCCGGGAGGTGTGGTTCGGGGCGGGGCCGGAGCCCCGGGGCTCAGTGCGCCTCTTCCAGGGCACCGGCGATGTAGCTGCTGGCCAGCATCACGAAGATGTAGGCCTGCAGGAACTGGACCAGCAGCTCGAAGGCGGTCAGCGCGACGGCCACGATGAAGGAGGCCGAGCCGTACAGCGCGCCCAGGGTCGGGCTGAGCAGGTACCAGGAGGCGATGGAGAACATCACGATCAGCAGGTGGCCGGCGAACATGTTCGCGAAGGCTCGGACCGCGAGCGTGAAGGGGCGCACGAAGATGTTCGAGAAGAACTCGATCGGCACCAGGATGAACATGACCCAGCCGGGGATGCCCGACGGCCAGCAGAGGTTCTTCAGACCGCCGACGAAGCCGTGCTTCTTGAAGGTCAGCGTCATGTAGGTGATCCACACGACCGCCGCGAGGCCGGCCGGGAACGCGATCGCCGCCGAGACGGGGAACTGCGCGAAGGGGATGATCGACATGATGTTCATCAGCCAGATGAAGAAGAACATCGAGACGAGCATCGGGACGTACTTCTCGCCCTTCTTGCCGATCGTCTCCAGCACGATGGAGCGCTTGACGAAGTCGTAGCCGATCTCACCGACCAGCTGCAGCTTGCCCGGGACGAGGCGCGGCTTGGCGAAGGCGGCCCAGAAGAAGACGACCACCAGCACGGCGACGATCATCGACAGCAGCATCGGCTTGTTGAAGTCGACGCCGCCGATCGTGAAGATCGGCTTGAACGAGAACTCGTTCAGACCCGGCGCCGGGAAGCCACAGCCAGCGTCCCCGAAGTGGCAACTGCTGGCGAGGGGGAGTTCAGCACTCACCACGGACTCCTTCGTCGTGACGCATGGTTACGGCAACCTCGGTGTGTCGGCGCGGCCTGCGGCCACGGAGCGGCACTGGAACTTGATGGGTTTCTCGCGGATCCTGCGCGGCGGTGCGCTGCACCACTGCGGGATCATCGAAGACTGCGCGGATCCGGGGGGCGATCCGTCCAATGTCCGGACAGACCTGGCCTCTTCCCGTACTCCGTTGTTGCGACGGACGATAGCAGCCCGTCAGTGGCGCATAAACACCGCCCCCCTCGTTGGGGGGACAGTCGGGCCTCGTCACTGTTGACGTCCCGAGCCGGAGGACTTGTCGTCCTTCTTTTCGGAGGCGTCGGGGACGACGTAGAAGGTCTTGGCCTTGAGTGCGCCGCGCACCTGGAAGCCCGTCCAGACGAGGGCGCAGCCCAGCAGGGTGAAGGCGAACGCCTGCCGGTTGAAGAGCTCGGTGTTCTTGAAGACCGCGAGCACGATGCCGACCAGCAGGATCTGCGTGGTGTACACGAGCAGCGCGGCGGCCATCATGATGTGCGGGTTCGACCTGGTCAGCCGGTCGAGCGCGACCTGGCCGAAGCTGAAGAAGGCCATCACGAGCAGCGCACCGAAGAGGGCGCCGAGCAGAGCCTTCCCACCGGCGACGGGGAACGAGATCGCCATGGCGATGATCCCGGCGACCGCAGTGGGAATCGCGGCGCCTCGGAGGATCCGGGCGTCGTTGGACGGCATGTCGGCAGCTCCGGCGGCATGTCGGTGTTACGGGGACGGGGCAGAACACTCGGTGGGGTGGCACCGGACCGAGGGGCCGCCGCCGGGCCGCCCGCTGGAGCGGCGGGCCCGTCGAGGGAGACCGACCAGGGACGGAAGTCCTCCACCTGTCAGGTCTTTCGGCGTGTTCTCGGTACTCGTGAACGGTATCACAAACTATTTGATGAGAGCTTTACCATGAATGTGTGGCTCCTGTCACACTGGCGGAGCAAGAGTGCCGCCGATCGGGTGAACCCGTCTGGCGGAGCGTCAAATTCCTTGCTAGCGCCGCCCGGTGGTCCGACCGTGGGATTCGGGGGACGCCGAGGAGCCCTCGCCGGCTTCACCCAGAAGTTGCTTGTCCTTGGCCGACAGTTCAGCCATCGGACCGGAGGGCTGCCGGCGGTAGCGCGGCGGCACGAAGGCCTGCACCGCGCGCGGGGCGCGCGGCCGGAACCGCGGCGTCAGGAGCACGACCAGACCGACCAGGCAGAGCCCGGCGAGCGTCAGCACCACCGTGCGGCCGGTGTTGGTGACCGAGAAGGCCACCGTGCCGAAGGCGATCAGCGCCGCCCAGAAGTACATGATCAGCACGGCCCGGCTGTGCGAGTGCCCGACCTGGAGCAGCCGGTGGTGCAGGTGGCGCTTGTCCGCGGCGAACGGCGACTGGCCCGCCCAGGTGCGGCGGACGACGGCGAGCAGCAGGTCGGCCAGCGGCAGCGCGATGACGGTCAGCGGCAGCAGCAGCGGGATGTAGATCGGCACGAGGGCGTGGACGGTGGCGGTCTGCGACCCGGTCTCGTTGTTGATCAGGTCCGGGTCGACCCGGCCGGTGATCGAGATCGCGGCGACGGCCAGCATCAGGCCCAGCATCATCGAGCCGGAGTCGCCCATGAAGATCCGCGCGGGGTGCATGTTGTGCGCCAGGAAGCCCAGGCACATGCCGATCAGCAGCACGCTGAACAGCACGGCGGGGGCGGCGTCGGTGATCGCGTAGCCGTACCAGAGCCGGTAGGAGTACAGGAAGAACGCCATCGCGGCGATGCAGACCATGCCGCCGGCCAGGCCGTCCAGGCCGTCGATGAAGTTCACCGCGTTGACCATGACGACGACCAGCGTCACCGAGATGACCATGCCCTGGGTGGGACTGACGGCGACCGCGCCGACACCGGGCACCGGCAGGGTGATCACCGTGACCCCCTGCCAGACCATCACACCGGCGGCGATCATCTGGCCGCCGAGCTTGACCAGCGCGTCCACGCCCCACTTGTCGTCGAGCACGCCGAGCAGCCACATGATCCCGGCGCCGGAGAGCAGCGCGCGGATGTCGGTGCCCTGGGTGAACACCTTGCTCAGGTTGTCGAGTTGGGAGGCGACCAGGATGCCCGCGCACAGACCGCCGAACATCGCGATGCCGCCGAGCCGCGGGGTGGGCTCGCGGTGCACGTCCCGGGCCCGGACCGGCGGCATGGCGCCGGCCGCGATCGCGAACTTCCGGACCGGGCCGGTCAGCAGGTAGGTGACGGCCGCGGTGGTGAACAGGACCAGCAGATACTCACGCACCACTGGCCTCCTGCGTCACTGTCCTGCGGGAAGGTACCCAAGGTACTCCCGCGCCTGTCCGGGGTTCGAGGTGCGTCGCCACGGCACACACCTTATTGAGTCGGACGCCGGGGACGCGCATCGCGGTTCGCCCTACCGGGTAGGAGAACCGGATACGCCGCCGCGCTCGTTCACCCGCGGTCCGCGAAGGACAGGGCCAGTTCCCGCACCCGCGCGCCGACCGCCGCGACCTCGTCCCCGGCCAGCAGTCGGCCGATCAGCCCGGCGATCTCCGCGAGCTCCCGCTCCCCCATCCCCTGCGTGGTCACCGTGCCGGTGCCGAGCCGGATCCCGGAGGCCTCGGAGGGCGGCGCGGGGTCGTACGGCAGGGCGCTCTTGCCGAGCAGCAGCCCGGCCGCCGCGCAGCGCCGCTCCGCCTCGGCCCCGGTGACGCCGAGCGGGCGCACGTCGGCCGTCACGAGGTGGGTGTCGGTCCCGCCGGTCAACGGGCGCATACCGGCCTGCGCGAGCCCCTCGGCGAGTACGCGCGCCCCGGCGACCGCCCGCCGCGCGTACTCCCGGTAGGCGGGCGTCGCGGCCTCCGCGAGCGCCACGGCCTTGCCGGCCACCTCGTTCATCGCCGCGCCGCCCTGGCTGAACGGGAACACCGCCCGGTCGATCCGCTCGGCCAGCTCCGCGGTGGACAGCAGCAGGCCGCCGCGCGGGCCGCGCAGCAGCTTGTGGGTGGCCGCCACCGTGACGTCCGCGTACGGCACCGGGGAGGGCGCCGCACCGGCCGCGATCAGGCCGGTGGTCTGCGCGGCGGAGGCGATGAGGTACGCGTCCACCTCGTCGGCGATCTCCCGGAACCCGGCCCAGTCCGGGTGCCTGGGGTGCGAGATCGAGCCCGCCACGATGGCCTTCGGCCGCACCCGGCGGGCGAGCTCGCGCACCTGGTCGAGGTCGATCAGCCCGTCGTCCTCGCGCACGCCGTAGCCGGTGAAGGTGAACCACCGGCCGGAGAAGTTCGCCCGCGAGCCGCAGCTGAGGTGCCCGCCGTGCTCCAGCGACATCGCCAGGACGCCGTCGCCGGGCCGCAGCAGCGCCGCGTACGCCGCCAGCATCGCCGAAGTCGCCGAGCGGGGCTGGACGTTGGCGTGGGGCGCGGCGAACAGCTCGCGCGCCCGGTCGATCGCGAGGAGCTCCGCGGCGTCCGCGAGGGCGCAGCCGGTGTGGTGGCGGCGTCCGGGGTACCCCTCGGCGTACTTGTCGATCAGCGGGCCGCCCAGGGCCGCCAGGACGGCCGGTGAGGTCAGGTTCTCCCCCGCCAGCAGCTGGACCGTCTCGGCCCGCCGCTCGGCCTCCGCGGCCAGCAGGTCGGCCAGCTGGGGATCGGCCCGGTGCAGCGCCTCGGACGCCCAGGGGCGCCCCGTCGTCGTGGTGGTGCCGGACACGGCGTCGGTGACGGTCATGGCGGTGCTCCCGGGCGCTACGGGGGTCGGTCCCTCCAGCGTAGGACCGGGCCCCCCGGGCGGCTCGCCGACGCGGGCCGGGTGCACCCGGGCGGGCGCGCGCGGGGCCCTGCGGGACGCGGGCGCTCAGGGGTGCGCGGGCACTCCGGTGAGCGCGGTGACCACCGGGTCGACCGCGTGGAATATCTCCTCGCCGCAGTTGCGGAACATGCCGATCGGCGCCCCGTACGGGTCGTCCACCTCGTCGGACTCCGGGGTGGCGGCCAGCAGCCAGCCGCGCAGCGCGGCGGCGGCCCGGACCAGCGCGCGGGCGCGCTCGGTGACGTCCGCGCCGCGGCGCGGGTCCGGCAGGGTGCCCGGGTCTATCGTCCGCACCAGCCTGGTGAACTCCTTCAGCGTGAAGGTCCGCAGCCCCGCCTCGTGGCCCATCGAGATGACCTGGGCGCGGTGGTCCAGGGTCGCGGTGAGCACCAGGTCGGCCTCGACCACGTGCTCGTCCAGCAGCTCCCGGCCGGTGAAGCCGCCGCTGTCGGCGCCGTACTCGTCGAGCACGGTCGCGGCGTGGTCCTCCATCGGCGCGCCCACGTGGCCCCAGGTGCCGGCGCTCTCCACCAGGATCCGCCCCGCCACTCGGGGGCTGAGCCGGGTGTCGAGCTCACGCCGGGTCAGCCGCTCGGCGATCGGCGAACGGCAGATGTTGCCGGTGCACACGTACAGGATCCGGAAGTGGTCCAGCGGCCTGGGTCCCACGCTCAGGTACGGCGCTATGCCCGGACCGGCGTGGAGCGAGGCGGTGGGTGTCAACTTCCGGCCTCCAGGTCGGGAACGACCTCCCTCAGCTGCTCGACGCTGATCGCGCCCGCCCGCAGCAGGACCGGGACCTTGCCCGTGACGTCGACGATGGACGAGGCGGTCGCGTGGTCGGCCTGGCCGCCGTCCAGGTAGACCGAGATGGCGTCGCCGAGCTGCGCCTGCGCCTCGTCGCAGGTGGCCGGGGACGGGCCGCCGGTCTTGTTGGCGCTGGAGACGGCCAGCGGTCCGGTGGTGTTCAGCAGCTCGATGGCGACCGGGTGCAGCGGCATCCGGACGGCGACGGTGCCGCGGGTCTCGCCGAGGTCCCAGCGCAGCGAGGGCTGGTGCTTGGCGACCAGGGTGAGGCCACCGGGCCAGAAGGCGTCGACGAGCTCCCAGGCCTGCTCGGAGAAGTCGGTGACCAGGCCGTGCAGGGTGGTCGGGGAGCCGACCAGGACGGGCGAGGGCATGTTGCGGCCCCGGCCCTTGGCGGCCAGCAGGGCGGCCACGGCCTCCGGCGAGAACGCGTCGGCGCCGACGCCGTACAGGGTGTCGGTGGGCAGCACGACGAGTTCGCCGCGGCGGATCGCGGAGGCGGCCTCCCGCAGACCGGTGGTGCGGTCCCCGGCATCGGCACAGTCGTAGCGGCGGCTCATCGGTGCGGTCCCCTTCCGGAGTGGCTCATGACGTTCACGGCGCGGCCCTGCGCGCGGCGGGTCACGACGACGCCCTTCGGGCTGTCGTGCTGTGCTCGCCGATTCACAACGACACCCTTCGGGCGGTCGTACTGTGCTCGATCGTTCACAACGACACCCTTCGGGCGGTCGTGAAGCGCGGCCGGTTGTTCAGGTCGCGGTGGTCGGCGGTGTCCGTCCAGCCGCGTTCCTCGTTGAAGATCCACGGCACCTGGCCGCCCTGCTGGTCGGCGTGCTCGATCACCACCGCGCCGCCCGGGCGCAGCAGCCGGGCGGCCACCCGCTCGATGCCGCGGATGGTGTCCAGGCCGTCCTCGCCCGAGAACAGCGACATCTGCGGGTCGTGGTCGCGGGCCTCGGGGGCGACGTACTCCCACTCGGTGAGCGGGATGTACGGCGGGTTGGAGATGACCAGGTCGAAGCGGCCGTCCCAGGAGCGGTCGTCGGCGAAGGCCTTGGTGGCGTCGCCGGCGTGCAGGGTGATGCGGGCCCGGTCCGGGCTGGCGTCGATGTTGCGCCGGGTGTACTCCAGCGCGCCCTCGTCGAGCTCGAAGGCGTGCACGGTCGAGCGCGGCAGCTCCTGGGCGAGCGCGAGCGCGATGGCGCCCGAGCCGGAGCACAGGTCGACGACCAGCGGCTCGGCGACGTCCATGTCGCGGACGGCGTCTATGGCCCACTCGACGACGCTCTCGGTCTCCGGCCGGGGCACGAACACCCCGGGGCCGACCTCCAGCTCCAGGTAGCGGAAGAACGCCCGCCCGGTGATGTGCTGGAGCGGCTCGCGCGCCTCGCGGCGGGAGACGGCCTCCCAGTAGCGGGCGTCGAAGTCGGCGTCCTTCACCGTGTGCAGCTGGCTGCGCTTGACGTTGTGGACGTAGGCGGCGAGTTCCTCCGCGTCGAAGCGCGGCGAGGGCACGCCGGCCGCGGCCAACCGCTGGGTGGCCTGAGCCACCTCGGCGAGCAGCAGGTTCATCCGTACGACCTCTTGTTTCTGCGCTCCGGCTGCGGGGTTGTCCGGCGCTGGCGCGCCGGTCTCAGTTCTGTTGGGCCGCGGCGAGCTTGGCCGCCGCGTCCGCGTCGACGCAGGACTGGATCACCGCGGTCAGCTCGCCGTCCAGGACCTGGTCCAGGTTGTACGACTTGAAGCCCGTGCGGTGGTCCGAGATGCGGTTCTCGGGGTAGTTGTACGTGCGGATCCGCTCGGAGCGGTCCACCGTGCGGACCTGGCTGCGGCGCGCGTCCGAGGCCTCCCGCTCGGCCTCCTCCTGCGCGGCGGCGAGCAGGCGCGAACGCAGGATGCGCATCGCCTGCTCCTTGTTCTGCAGCTGGCTCTTCTCGTTCTGGCAGGACGCCACGATACCGGTCGGCAGGTGGGTGATCCGGACCGCGGAGTCGGTGGTGTTGACCGACTGGCCGCCGGGGCCGGACGAGCGGTAGACGTCGATCCGCAGGTCGTTGGCGAGGATCTCGACCTCGACCTCCTCCGCCTCGGGGGTGACCAGCACGCCCGCCGCGGAGGTGTGGATGCGGCCCTGCGACTCGGTGGCCGGCACGCGCTGCACGCGGTGCACGCCGCCCTCGTACTTCAGCCGGGCCCAGACGCCCTGGCCGGGCTCGGCGTTGCCCTTGGTCTTGACCGCGACCGAGACGTCCTTGTAGCCGCCGAGGTCCGACTCGTTGGAGTCGATGATCTCGGTCTTCCAGCCGGTCCGCTCGGCGAAGCGCAGGTACATCCGGAGCAGGTCGCCGGCGAACAGCGCGGACTCCTCGCCGCCCTCGCCCGCCTTGATCTCCAGGATGACGTCCTTGTCGTCGCTCGGGTCGCGCGGGACGAGCAGCAGCCGCAGCTCCTCCGTGAGCTCCTCGCGGCGCGCCTCGGAGTCCTTCACCTCGGCGATGAACTCCGGGTCCTCGGCGGCGAGTTCACGCGCCGCCTCGATGTCCTCGCCGGCCTGCCGCCACTCCCGGTAGACCCGGGTGATCGGGGTCAGCTCGGCGTACCGCTTGGCCAGCTTGCGGGCGTTGGCCTGGTCGGCGTGGACGGACGGGTCGGCCAGCCTCTTCTCGAGGTCGGCGTGCTCGACGAGGAGCTCTTCGACTGCCTCGAACATGGGGGTGGCCTTCTTCCCGGGGATCGGATGGGGTGGTGGGACGCGAACGGCGCCGGTCCCCAGCGCCCCCGGAACGAGTACGGGGGCACCGGGAACCGGCGCCGAGGGAGCGCTAGGCCTTCGCGCTGTGCTGCTTGCCGAAGCGGGCCTCGAAGCGGGCCACGCGGCCACCGGTGTCGAGGATCTTCTGCTTGCCGGTGTAGAACGGGTGGCACTGCGAGCAGACCTCGGCGCGGATCTCGCCGCTGGTCTCGGTCGAGCGGGTCGTGAACTCGGCGCCGCAGGTGCAGGTCACACGGGTGACCACGTACTCGGGGTGAACGTTGGACTTCAAGGGGTTCTCCTAGGTATCGGGAGGGCACCGGGTCGGCGGCTGGAATGCCGCACGTGAACCGGGACCGACGGTCCAGTCTGCCAGGACGGGCCGCATCTTCCCAAACCGGGTCGTGTCCCGGGTTATTCCGGACGCCCTCAGCGCCGCGCCGCGGCCGCCGGGGAGGCCGTCGGAGCCGCCTGGGCGGGGTTCTCGGGCTGGGCCGCGACGACCGCCTGCGGGATCGGCTGGTCGGCCTTGAGCGCCGCCCAGACCTGGTTCGCCTGGGGCTGCTGCTCGACGACGCGGTTGGGGTCGCTGGGGGCGGCGACCACCGGCAGGGTCACCATGCTCAGCTGGTCCGGGCCGATGCCCTTGAGCTCCTGGGCGAGGCCCACCAGCGCGTTCACCGACCCGAGCGCCGAGTCGGTGGTGATGCTCTTCGTGACGGTGTCGCCGATCGACCACAGCTTGACCGGGTCGGTGAGCAGGCCCGCCCCGCCGGTCTGCCGGAGCAGCGACTTCACCATCTGCTTCTGCAGCTCGATCCGGCCGAGGTCGCTGCCGTCGCCGACGCCGTGCCGGGTGCGGACGAAGGCGAGCGCCTGCCGGCCGTCGAGGTGGTGCTCGCCGGCCGGGAGGTCGAGCCCGCTGTCCTTGTCGTGGATGGCCACCGTGGTGGTCACGGTGGCCCCGCCTATCGCGTCCACGACCCGGGCGAACCCGGCGAAGTCGACCTGCACGTAGTGGTCCATCCGCAGCCCGGTCAGCTGCTCGGTGGTCTTGACCGCGCAGGCGGCGCCGCCGGCCTCGAAGGCGCTGTTGTACATGGCGCGCTTGAGGGCCGGCACGGGCTTGCCGCTCGCGTCGGTGCAGTCGGGGCGGTCGACGAGGGTGTCGCGCGGGATCGAGACGACCTCGGCGCGCGAGTGGTCCTGGCTGACGTGCACGACCATCGCGGTGTCGGAGCGCGCGGTGTCACCGGTGTCCCCGCCCGCCAGGCCGCCGTTCGCGCCGGCCCGCGAGTCGGAGCCCAGCACGAGGATGTTGAACGAGCCGTCGGTGGCGGCCGGCGGCCGGGCGTCGCCCAGCCGGGCGTTGATGTCGACGCTCTTGATGTTGCCGTCGAGCGTGAAGTAGGCCCACGCGGCGGCCCCGGCGCCGAGGACGGCGATCGCGGCGGACGCGCAGGCGACCACCCGCAGGACTCTGCGGCGGTTGCTCGGGACGCTCTTGTGCTCGGCCATACGCTCCAGGGTAAATCGGACAAGAGTCACCAATGTGGTCGAGATGTACCGACTCTGGAACAACCGGCCCGGATCCCGGGCCGGAGCCGGGCCCGGGAACGCCGGAACCCCGGACCGCTCGCGCGATCCGGGGTTCCGTGACGGCCGAGCCGTGCGACTGCGGTCAGTCGCCGGACCCGGGGGTCGTCTTGGCGATCTGCATCAGGAACTCGGCGTTGCTCTTGGTCTGCTTCATCTTGTCCAGCAGGAGCTCGATCGCCTGCTGCGAGTCGAGCGCGTGCAGCACCCGGCGCAGCTTCCAGACGATGGCCAACTCCTCGCTGCCGAGCAGGATCTCCTCCTTGCGGGTGCTGGAGGCGTCCACGTCGACGGCCGGGAAGATGCGCTTGTCCGAGAGCTTGCGGTCGAGCTTGAGCTCCATGTTGCCGGTGCCCTTGAACTCCTCGAAGATCACCTCGTCCATGCGCGAGCCGGTCTCGACCAGCGCGGTGGCCAGGATGGTCAGCGAGCCGCCGTTCTCGATGTTGCGCGCGGCACCGAAGAACTTCTTCGGCGGGTACAGCGCGGTCGAGTCGACACCACCGGACAGGATGCGGCCGGAGGCCGGCGCCGCCAGGTTGTAGGCGCGGCCGAGGCGGGTGATCGAGTCCAGCAGGATCACCACGTCGTGGCCGAGCTCCACCAGTCGCTTGGCGCGCTCGATCGCGAGCTCGGCGACGGTGGTGTGGTCCTCCGCCGGGCGGTCGAAGGTCGAGGAGATGACCTCGCCCTTCACCGACCGCTGCATGTCGGTGACCTCTTCCGGACGCTCGTCGACCAGGACGACCATCAGGTGGCACTCGGGGTTGTTGTGGGTGATCGCGTTGGCGACCGCCTGCAGCACCATCGTCTTGCCGGTCTTCGGCGGCGCGACGATCAGACCGCGCTGGCCCTTGCCGATCGGCGACACGAGGTCGATGATCCGGGTGGTCAGCACGCCCGGGTCGGTCTCCAGGCGCAGCCGCTCCTGCGGGTACAGCGGGGTGAGCTTGTTGAACTCGGGACGGCCGCGGCCGCTCTCCGGGTCCATGCCGTTGACGGAGTCCAGGCGCACCATGGCGTTGAACTTCTCGCGGCGCTCGCCCTCGCGCGGCTGGCGCACGGCGCCGGTGATGGCGTCGCCCTTGCGCAGGCCGTTCTTGCGGACCTGCGCCAGCGAGACGTAGACGTCGTTCTGGCCCGGCAGGTAGCCGGAGGTGCGCACGAACGCGTAGTTGTCGAGGATGTCCAGGATGCCCGCGACCGGGATCAGGACGTCGTCCTCGCCGATCTGCGGCTCGGGGGCGCCGGTCTCGAAGCCCTCGCGGCGGCTGCCGCGGCCACGGCGGTCGCGGTAGCGGCCGCGACGGCCGCGACGGCCGTCGCCGAACTCGTCGTCGTCGTAGCCGCCCTGCTGCGCCTGCGGCTGCTGCTGGGTCTGCTGCTGGCCGCCCTGGCGGGCCTGGCCGTCGCCCTGGGCGCCCTGCTGCTGGCCGCCGCCCTGCTGGCCCTGGCGGTCGGCGCGCTCACGGCGGTTGCGGCGGTCGCGGCGCGACTCGCGGCTCTCGCCGTCCTGGCCGGCCTGGACCTCGCCGCCCTCCTGGCGGTCGGTGCGCTCGCCGGTGTCGCGGCGGTCGCGGCGCTCGCGGCGGTCGCGGCGGGACTCGGTGCGGCCCTCCTCGCGGCCCTCGAAGGCGCGGGTCTCGGCCGGGCGGGCCTCGGTCTGCTTCGGCTCGGCCACGACGACGGCGGCCGGCTCGGCGGCGGCGGCGGTCTCGGCGACCGGGGCGCCGGCGGCCGAGGTGGCGCGGCGGCGGGTGCGCTCGGCGCGGGCGGGCGCGGCGGTCTCGGCGGCGGCCTGGACCGGGATCTCGATCTGGGCCTGCGGCTCGTCGGCCGGGGCGGCGGCGGCCGCGGCGGCCTTGGTGCGGCGGGCCGGCTTCTCGGCCGGGGCCTCGGCGTCCGCCTTGGCGGCGGTGCGCTTGGCGGCCGGGGCGCCACCACCGGCGGCGAGCAGCGGGTCGCCGCCGCTCTTCTCCTTGATGGTCTCGATCAGCTGGCTCTTGCGCATGCGTCCGGTACCGGTGATGCCCAGGTCCGCGGCGAGCTTCTGCAGCTCGGCCAGGACCATCCCGTCCAGGCCCGCGGCGGCCGAACGGCGGCGCCGGGCCGGGGCAGCGGGGGCGGCGGCGTCCGACGCGTCGGCGTCCGGGCGCGCGCCCATCAGATCGGTGGTGTCGCTCACTAAGGGTCCTTCCCTGGAGCGGACGTCGGCCTGTCTGGCTCGGCGACCGGTTGTGCTGTCCTGACCAACGCTCGACTGCGTCGGTCCGAGGCGGGGATCCCTCGAATGGCGGAAGCCCGTCGAGGGAGAGCTGCGAGGTGCGGTGCACGAAGCACGGTGGTGCGAGTGGCGCGGTGGGCCGGCCGTGTGCCGACCTCCCCGAAGGGCGTACCCCCACGCTGCCTGCGAATCCCGGGCCCCCGTCGCGTGACGGTGGCCCGCGCTCCGCCCGTCCTGGCCTCAAGGTGGGAGGCCGCGGGTGGGAGTCAGGTGCCGTCACGGCTTCGGGATGCGGCCGCAAGTCGCGCAGGCAGGCTGCGTACGCGCTGCGGTGGGCTCCCGGAGAATCGTCGCCCCGAATATCGCCGGGACTCCGCGGCAGCGGAGTGCTGGGATCGGGACGCGGCGCACCGAGCCCCGGAGGGCACCTGGTGCAGCAATGAGGTTAACACTACCGACCCCCTCACACATTCCCCAGCCTTGCGCTTGCCAATCGTGTCCGGACGGCCCGGCTGCGGGCGTGCCGCCGCCGGGCCCGGGCGGACCGCCCGGACGTGCTGCTCAGGCGTCCAGCGGGAGCACCGTGGCGCCGGTGCGGTCGAGCTCCAGGCGGTGCGCGGCGAACGCCGGGTCGCCGCCGTGGCCGTGGTGCCCGGCGAAGGAGAGCACCTTCTCGGCGCCCGCCTCGTCGGTGAGCGCGAGGACGGTCGGGCCGGCCCCGGAGATGACGGCGGGGATGCCCTCCGCGCGCAGGGCGCCCACCAGTCCGGCGCTCTCGGGCATCGCGGAGGCGCGGTAGTCCTGGTGCAGCCGGTCCTCGGTGGCGGCGAGCAGCAGCTCGGGGCGCCGGGTCAGCGCCTCGACCATCAGCGCGGCGCGGCCCGCGTTCACCGCGGCGTCGCCGAGCGGGACGGTCTTGGGCAGCAGGCCGCGGGCGGTCTTGGTGAGCACCTCGGTGGCGGGCACGAAGACGACCGGCACGACCCGCTCGGACGGCTCCAGGACGACCGCCTTGGCCGACTCCTCGTCGGTCCAGGCGACGGTGAAGTTGCCGCGCAGGCAGGCCGCGACGTTGTCGGGGTGGCCCTCCAGCTCGGAGGCGAGGTCCAGCAGCGCGTCGTCGTCCAGCGCGGACGGGCCGCCGATGGTGACGGCGCGGGCGGCCACGAGGCCGGCGCAGATGGCCGCCGACGAGGAGCCGAGGCCCCGGCCGTGCGGTATCCGGTTGGCGCAGACCACTTCGAGGCCGCGCGGCTGGCCGCCGAGGCGGTCGAAGGCGGCGCGCATCGAGCGGACGACGAGGTGGCGCTCGTCGCGGGCCAGCGAGTCGGCGCCCTCGCCGGCGATGTCGACGGACAGGCCGGAGTCGGCGACCCGGACGACGACGTCGTCGTACAGGCCCAGCGCGAGTCCGAAGGCGTCGAAGCCCGGACCGAGGTTGGCGCTGGTCGCGGGGACCCGGACCCGGACGGCGGCGGCACGGAACGCGGGACCGGCCATGCGGTGGACTCTCCTGGGGAATTCGGCGGCGCGGAGCGCCTCGGTGCGGGGGTGGGGAGGCGGGCCGCGGGCCCCGTACCGGGGCGGGCGGTCACAGTCGTCGGTGCGGCCCGCGAGGGGGACGGACCCGGGGCATGTGCCACACGGCCGGACCCAGAGTATCGAAGAGAGGTTCCCCAGTGGTACACCCCGTGGGCCTTCGATCTGGTGTGTTGCCGCTTCTGGCCGGAATGCGCACCCCACCCGGTCAAAGGGCGGGGCGGAATCGGTTCGGAATGCGCAGCGGAATTGACACAAAAGTGTCAGTCGAGAACTTTGACGGGCCGACCCCCGAAAGGGTCGGCCCGTCGCGGTCCGGTGGGGCATCAGGCCTTTTGCCCGATGGGCCCGGTGGGCCCGTTCCGGTGGGCCCGTTCCGGTCGGTCAGTCGAGCAGACCCAGGCGCCGGGCCGCCGCCTCCGGGTCGATCGGGACGATCTGCGGCTGCGGCGCACCGGCCACCGCCCAGTCCGGGTCCTTGAGGCCGTTGCCGGTCACGGTGCAGACGATCCGCTGGCCCGGGTCGACCAGGCCGGCCTCCGCCTTGGCCAGCAGACCGGCCACCGAGGCGGCCGAGGCGGGCTCCACGAAGACGCCCTCCTGCGAGGCCAACAGCCGGTAGGCGGACAGGATCTGACGGTCCGTCACTTTGTCGATGAGGCCGCCCGACTCGTCCCGCGCGGCGAGCGCGAAGTCCCACGAGGCCGGGTTGCCGATCCGGATCGCGGTGGCGATGGTCTGGGGCTTGAGCACCGGCGCGCCGTCCACGATCGGGGCCGAGCCGGAGGCCTGGAAGCCCCACATCCGCGGGGTGCGGGAGGCCAGGCCGTCGGTGGCGTATTCGCGGTAGCCCTTCCAGTACGCGGTGATGTTGCCCGCGTTGCCGACCGGGAGGACGTGGATGTCCGGGGCGTCGCCGAGCATGTCGACGATCTCGAAGGCGGCCGTCTTCTGGCCCTCGATGCGCACCGGGTTCACCGAGTTCACCAGCGCCACCGGGTACTTCTCGGACAGTTCGCGCGCGAGCGTCAGGCAGTCGTCGAAGTTCCCGTCCACCTGGAGGATCCTGGCGCCGTGCACCAGCGCCTGGCCCATCTTGCCCAGCGCGATCTTGCCCTGCGGGACGAGCACCGCCGACACCATCCCGGCCCGCACCGCGTACGCGGCGGCGGAGGCCGAGGTGTTGCCGGTGGAGGCGCAGATGACGGCCTGCGCGCCCTCCTCCTTGGCCTTGGAGATGGCCATCGTCATCCCGCGGTCCTTGAAGGAGCCGGTCGGGTTGGCGCCCTCGACCTTCAGGTAGACCTCGCAGCCCGTGCGCTCGGACAGCACCTGGGCGGGGACCAGCGGCGTGCCGCCTTCGAGCAGGGTGACCACCGGAGTGGCCGCGGTGACCGGCAGGCGGTCGCGGTACTCCTCGATCAGGCCGCGCCACTGGTGGGTGTGCGCGCCTCGGACGACGTTCTCGGCAACGGCGTTCATGGCTAGTTCCTTACTCCCCTTCGACCCGCATGATGCTGGCCACGTCCCGCACGCTGTCCAGCGCGCGGAGCTTGTCGACCGTCGCCGACAGGGCGGCGTCGGTGGCACGGTGGGTGACCACGACGAGCGAGGCGTCGCCGTCACGGCCCTGCTGGCGCACGGTGTCGATGGAGACGCCGTGCTCGGCGAACACGGAGGCCACCTGGGCGAGCACACCGGCGCGGTCGTCCACGTCCAGGCTGACGTGGTAGCGGGTGACGACCTCGTCCATCGGCTTGGCCGGCAGCTGCGTGTACACCGAGTCACCGGGGCCGGTGGCCTCGTTGAGCTTGTTGCGGCACACCGCGACCAGGTCGCCGAGCACCGCCGAGGCGGTCGGCGAGCCGCCGGCGCCCGGGCCGTAGAACATCAGCCGCCCGGCCGCCTCGGCCTCGACGAACACCGCGTTGTACGCCTCGCGGACGGAGGCCAGCGGGTGCGACAGCGGGATCATCGCCGGGTGCACGCGCGCGGTGACGGACTCGCCGTCGGCGGCCCGCTCGCAGATCGCGAGCAGCTTGACGACGCAGCCCATCGCCTTGGCCGAGGCGATGTCGGCCGCGGTCACCTCGGTGATGCCCTCGCGGTAGACGTCCGCCGCGGTCACCTTGGTGTGGAAGGCGATCCCGGCCAGGATCGCGGCCTTCGCGGCGGCGTCGAAGCCCTCGACGTCGGCGGTCGGGTCCGCCTCGGCGTAGCCGAGCGCGGTGGCCTCCTCCAGCGCCTCCGAGTAGCCGGCGCCGGTGGTGTCCATCTTGTCGAGGATGAAGTTGGTGGTGCCGTTGACGATGCCGAGCACCCGGTTCACCTTGTCGCCGGCGAGGGACTCGCGCAGCGGGCGCAGCAGCGGGATCGCCCCCGCCACCGCGGCCTCGTAGTACAGGTCCACCCCGGCCGCCGCGGCGGCCGCGTGCAGCTCGGCACCGTCCTGGGCGAGCAGCGCCTTGTTGGCGCTGACCACCGAGGCGCCCTGCTTGAACGCCGACAGGATGTGGTGTTTGGACGGCTCGATGCCGCCCACGACCTCGATCACCACGTCGATGTCGCCGCGGTTGATCAGGGCCTCGGCGTCGGTGGTCAGCAGGTGCGCGGGCACGCCGGGGCGGTCCCGGCCGGCCCGGCGGACCGCGATGCCGGCGAGCTCGACCGGGGCACCGATGCGCGCGGCGAGGTCGTCGGCCGTCGTCGTCATGATGCGCGCCACCTCGGAGCCCACCACACCACAGCCCAGCAACGCCACCTTCAGCGGGCGCGTACGCATCATCCGACTCCGCTCTGCATTCATCGTGCTTCGGTAATTCCGGCGGTTTTCTCGGGCCGCCGGGAACTTCGGTCCGTACCAGTCTCGGGGACTTTCCGCACGGATCTACGGTCGTTCCATGATCTGAGACAAGAATTTCGTCATCCGATATCCAGACGCAGGAGATCCTCCTCCGTCTCGCGCCGGACGATCACCCGCGCCGCACCGTCCTTGACGGCCACCACGGGGGGCTTCAGGGCGTGGTTGTAGTTGCTCGCCATCGAGCGGCAGTACGCGCCGGTGGCGGGCACCGCGAGCAGGTCGCCCGGGACGAGGTCGGCCGGCAGGAAGGCGTCCCGCACGACGATGTCGCCGGACTCGCAGTGCTTGCCGACCACCCGGACCAGCATCGGCTCGGCGTCGCTGGTGCGCGACACGAGCGCCACCGAGTACTCGGCGTCGTACAGCGCGGTGCGGATGTTGTCGGACATGCCGCCGTCCACGCTGACGTAGGTGCGCAGGCCCTCCAGCGGCTTGACGGTGCCGACCTCGTACAGCGTGAACGCGGTCGGGCCGACGATCGCCCGGCCCGGCTCCACGCTCAGCCGCGGCACGTCCAGCTCGGCCGCCCGGCACTCGCGGCGGACGATGTCGGCCAGCGCGGCGGCGATCTCGGCCGGCTCGCGGGGGTCGTCGTCGCTGGTGTAGGCGATGCCGAGGCCGCCGCCCAGGTCGATCTCGGGCAACTGGACACCGTGCTCGTCGCGGACCTGCCCGAGCAGGCCGACCACCCGGCGGGCGGCCACCTCGAAACCGGCCATGTCGAAGATCTGCGAGCCGATGTGCGAGTGGATGCCGCGCAGCTCCAGGCTCGTCGGGTGGCCGAGCACCCGGCGCACCGCCTCGGCGGCCGCTCCCCCGGTCAGCGACAGGCCGAACTTCTGGTCCTCGTGCGCCGTCGCGATGAACTCGTGGGTGTGCGCCTCGACGCCGACGGTGACCCGGATCAGCACCGGCTGGCGGACGCCGTGCCGGGCGGCGATCGCGGCCAGCCGCTCGATCTCCTCGTAGGAGTCGACGACGACGTGGCCGACGCCCGCCTTCACGGCGTGCTCCAGCTCGTCCACCGACTTGTTGTTGCCGTGCAGCGCGATCCGCTCGGCCGGCATCCCGGCGGCCAGCGCCACGACCAGCTCGCCGACGCTGCACACGTCGAGGTTCAGGCCCTCCTCGTGCAGCCAGCGCACGACCGCCTTGGAGAGGAACGCCTTGCCGGCGTAGTAGACGTCCGCGTCGGCGCCGAAGGCGTCGCGCCAGGCGCGCGCCCGGGTGCGGAAGTCCTCTTCGTCCATGACGTAGGCCGGGGTGCCGAACTCGGCCGCCAGCGTCTTGACGTCGATCCCGGCGACGGTGGCCACGCCCTCGGCGTCGCGGGCCACGGTGCGCGACCAGACCTTGGGGTCGAGCGCGTTCAGGTCGGCCGGCGGGGCCTGGTAGTGGCCCTCGGGCAGCACGTCCCCGTGCCGGGGGCCTGCGGGGTGTGCGGAACGACTCATGTGTCTTTCCCAGTCCTTCGAGACCTATGGCGAGGGGCGGCGACGGTCCCCGTTGACCGTCAGCCGCCCCCGCTGTGCGCTTGGGGGTGGTTCCTACATCCGCTCGGGCGCCGTCACGCCCAGGAGCGTGAGCCCGTTGGCGAGCACCGTACGCGTCGCCTCGACCAGCCAGAGGCGGGCCCGGTGCGTGTCGTTGAGCTCCTCGTCGCCCTTGGGCAGGAACATGCAGTTCTCGTACAGGCGGTGGTACTTGCTCGCGAGCTTCTCCAGGTACACGGCGACCCGGTGCGGCTCGCGCAGCTCGCCGGCCGTGGCCAGCACGCGCGGGAACTCGGCGAGGTGGCCGAGCACGTCGGACTCCCACTCGGTGGCGAGCAGCTCGGGTTTGAACTGCTCGGCCGGGCCCTTGTCCACGCCCAGCTCGGCGGCCTTGCGGGCCACGCCGCACATCCGGGTGTGGGCGTACTGGACGTAGAAGACCGGGTTCTCGTTGGTCTGGCTCGTCAGGAGGTTGATGTCGAGCGTGATCGTGGAGTCCGTCGAGGAGCGCGCCAGCGTGTAGCGGGCGGCGTCCACGCCGATCCACTCGACGACGTCGTCGATCGTGATGATGTTGCCGGCCCGCTTGGACATGCGGACCTCTTCGCCGTCGCGAAGCATCTTCACGAACTGGCCGATCTTCACCTCGATGTTGTGGTTCATGTCGTCGCCCGCGCAGGCCGAGATGGCCTTGAGGCGGTTGACGTACCCGTGGTGGTCGGCGCCCAGCATGTAGAGCGCGACGTCGGTGCCGCGGTCGCGCTTGGACAGGTAGTAGGCGGCGTCGGCGGCGAAGTAGGTGGTGTCGCCGTCGGCCTTGATCAGGACGCGGTCCTTGTCGTCGCCGAAGTCGGTGGTGCGCAGGAAGACCGCGCCGTCCTGGTCGAAGACGTGGCCCTGCTCGCGCAGCCGGGTGATGGCCTTCTCGACGGCGCCGGAGTCGTGCAGCGACTTCTCCGAGAACCAGACGTCGAAGTGGGTGCCGAACTCGTCCATCGAGCGCTTGATCTCGGCGACCATGAGCTTGAGGCCCTCGGTGCGGAAGACCTGCAGCTGCTCGGCCTCGGGCAGGTCGAGCAGGCCCGGGACGGCGTCGGTGATCGCCTTGGCGATGTCGACGATGTACTCGCCGACGTACCCGCCCTCGGGCACCTCGCGGCCGTTCGCGGCGGCCTGCAGCGAGGCGGCGAACTTGGTGATCTGCACGCCGGCGTCGTTGAGGTAGTACTCGGTGGTGACGTCGGCGCCGGAGGCCCGCAGGACGCGGGCGAGCGAGTCGCCGACGGCCGCCCAGCGGACGCCGCCGATGTGGATCGGGCCGGTCGGGTTGGCGGAGACGAACTCCAGGTTGATCTTCAGGCCCTTGAGGGCCTCGTTGCGCCCGTAGGCCTCGCCGGCCTCGACGACGGTGCGGGCGAGCGCACCGGCGGTGGCGGTGTCCAGGGTGATGTTCAGGAAGCCCGGACCGGCGATGTCGACCTTGGTGACGCCGGTGATCCCTCGCAGGCGGTCGGCCAGCGCCTCGGCGACGGCTCGCGGCGGCTTGCCGGCCGCCTTGGCGAGCTGGAGGGCCACGTTGGTCGCGTAGTCGCCGTGGTCCCTGTTCTTGGGCCGCTCGACCGTCACGTGCTCGGGCACGGCGACGGCCAGCTCGCCCGCCTCGACGGCGGCGCTCACTGCGGCCTGGATTGCCTGGGAAAGCTCTGCGGGGGTCACGACGCCAAGCGTAGGCGAGACGGGGTGCCCGCCCGCCACTCGGTTTGCCGGTTGAGACGCCCGTGCGGCGCCCCGGCGGCGGTGTCAGCCTCGATCGGTGCGCTCTGTTCGCTCAGGGCGAAACCCGCCGGGCCGCCCGCCCAGGGTCATCAGGCGGCGCACCAGCGCCACCAGGTCCGCCGGGTCGAAGGGCTTGCCGAGGTAGCCGTCCACCCCCACCGCCTCCCCCAGATCCAGGTCCGCCGGGGTGCAGGCGCTCACGATCGCGATCGGCAGCCCGCTGGTGCCGGGCGCCGCGCGCAGCCGGGCCGCCGTCCGCAGGCCGTCCAGACGCGGCATCACCACGTCCAGCGTCACCACGTCCGGCCGCACCCGGCGGACCACCTCCAGGCACTCGGCACCGTCGGCGGCGGTCACCACCTCGAAGCCCTCGAGTTCGAGGTTGACCCTGATCAGCTGGCGGATCACCTCGCTGTCGTCCACCACGAGGACCCGCCCGGACTCTCCCGACACCTCACCGAGGGTATCGGCGGGGCCGCCGCCCCGTCCGGCCTTTCCCGACTTCCGCCCGGCGGGCGCCCGGCCGGCCCGGTGCGAAACCCGTGCACGGACCACGGCCGGAGCCTGGTAGTGTTCTCCACGTCGGAGCGCAGGCCCCGACGGCAAGAGCAGGCCCCCGTAGCTCAGGGGATAGAGCACCGCCCTCCGGAGGCGGGTGCGTAGGTTCGAATCCTACCGGGGGCACTTGCAACCGAAGCCCAGATCAGTGGAGTTGTTCCACGGATCTGGGCCTTCGTCGTTTTCCGGACCACGCCGGCGGAGACGCCGCCCGGCCGCGGGGTGGGCGGCCGGGCGGCGGGCTTCAGGAGGCGGAGGCGGCGGCCTCGGCCTGGGAGTAGAGCGTCGCGATCGTGTGGTCGAAGTAGGCGCTGTAGGACACGTCGTCGGTGTCCCCGCCCTGCTGGTAGCCGCCGATGGCGCCGACGACGTCCCCGGTCGCGGTGTCGATCCACGGACCGCCGCTGGTGCCGGCCGGGTAGCTCGGGCAGTCGATGACACGCTGGTAGGTGCTCTGCTTGTCGCTGGCGTTGGTGCACAGGCTCGGGGACTCGGAGTCGGCCGGGTAGCCGTAGAGGCGGACGGTCGCGCCGAACGACTCGTCGGTGCCCAGGCGGTTGGCGCCGACCACGTCCTCGACCTTGCGGCCGTTGCTGGGGGCCGTCTCCAGGATCGCGAAGTCCTCGTCCACGTCGCCCTTCTGGGACCAGTCGGTGGTGGTGTGGATCGCGGTCACCTGCCACGTGCCGTACGGGGCCGTGCCGTTGCGGTAGCCCGGCACGAACACCACGCCGTCGGTGCTGGTGAGGCAGTGCGCGGCGGTGAGCAGGAGGTTGCCGGTGGCGCTGTGCACCACGCTGGCGGTGCAGAAGTGGTTGCCGGCCGCGACGGAGCCGCTGAACAGCGCGCCGACGGTGGACGATTCGGAGGTCGCCGGGGCGGCCGCGGTGGTGCCGAGGTTCACCGTGCGGGTGCCGGGGGCCTTGGTGGCGGTGGCCGTCGGAGTCGGAGTGGGCGTGGGTGTGGGCGTCGGGGTGTCGGCGGTCGGCGTCGGGGTGCTCGACGGCGTGGGCTCGGCGAGCGGTGACGTCGACGCAGGGGCCGCGGGGGCCGCGGAGGTCGTGGGAGCCGCGGTGGCGGAGGGCGACGCGGGTGCCGTCGCCGCCGGGGAGGTGCGGGTGGGACTGCTCGCGGCCG
Organism: Kitasatospora sp. NPDC059408; assembly: GCF_042751525.1. Classification (NCBI taxonomy): domain Bacteria; kingdom Bacillati; phylum Actinomycetota; class Actinomycetes; order Kitasatosporales; family Streptomycetaceae; genus Kitasatospora; species Kitasatospora sp. NPDC059408. The sequence goes on along the minus strand of NZ_JBHYWI010000036.1, from coordinate 16,377 downwards.
TCGCCTCGGACGGGCTCAGCGAGTGCATGCCGGTCACGACGGCGGCCACCGTGAGCGCCGAGAGCGCGGTGAACAGGGTCGGAGCCAGGAATCTGCGTCGCGGGGTCGTGCGGCGGCTGTGCTGGCCCATGCGAGTCTCTCCTGCCCGGGAGGCGGCGTTGTCCGGTCACTGACTATGACGCCTCCGGCTGGAAAAGTTGTTACCCGAGACTTGAAGCTCCATGAGAAAAGCCGTCACCCGGCGGCAGTTGACTCCGGCCCCGCCGCACCGCCGAAGGCTTCCGGGCAGCACGGCGGCGCCTCCCCGGTCCCTGGACGGTGGCCAGGGGTCGAGGAGGCGCCGGAGGTTGACTGCGAGACCTTGCGGAAACCTTCAGGTGGCGCGCTGGCGCTCCGCCGGGGCGGTCGCACCCGCCTTGGCACTGGGCTGCCCGTCCACGACGGCAACGGCCCCGGCGGCGTCGGCGCCACCCGGGACGCCCGTGGCCTCGCCGGGGGCCGGGCGGTGGTCGATCATCAGGAACGCGATCACCGCCGCCAGCAGCAGCACGCCCATCGCCACCCAGGTCGCGATGACGTAGCCGTGCACCGCGCCCTGCGCCTGGACCAGCGGCGTCCGCACGAGCCGGGTGGACAGGTACGTCGCCGTGGCACTGGCCGCGACCGTGTTCAGCAGCGCCGTACCGAACGAACCACCCACCTGCTGGGCCGAGTTGATGGTGGCCGAAGCGGCGCCGGCCTCGTTCGGGGCGACCCCGAGGGTGGCCAGGCTCATCGACGGCATGAACACCAGGCCCATGCCGAAGCCGAGCAGCAGCACCGCCGGGAGCACCATGGCGGCCCACGGACTGTCCACCTTCATCTGGGTCAGCCAGGCCATGCCGGCCGCCGCGAGCAGCAACCCGGGGCCGATCAGCAGCCGGGACGGCACCCGGGTCATCAGCCGGGCCGCGATGCCGGTCGAGCTCAGCACGATCGCGCCCGTCATCGGCAGGAAGGAGACGCCCGTGACCACCGGCGAGAAGTGCTTGATGACCTGCAGGTAGTAGGTCAGGAACAGGAACAGGCCGAACATGCCGACCATCGCCAGCCCCACCGAGAGCGCGCCGCCGCCGCGGTTGCGGTCCGCGACGATGTGCATCGGCAGCAGCGCGTGCGCGGTGCGCCGCTCGACCAGGACGAACGCCGCGATCAGCGCCGCGCCGAGGACCAGCGAGCCGATCACCAGTGCGTCGCCCCAGCTGCGGGTGACGGCCTCGGAGGTGCCGAAGACGATGGCGAGCAGACCGGTGCAGCCGAGCACCGCGCCCGGCAGGTCCAGCCTGACCCGCCGCCCCTTGGCGATGTGGTCGCGGTCCAGGACGTAGAAGGCCGCGAAGGCGGTGGCGACGGCGATCGGGGTGTTGACGAACAGGCACCAGCGCCAGTTCAGGTACTCGGTCAGCAGGCCGCCGGCGATGAAGCCGATCGCGGCGCCGCTGCCGGCGATCGCGCCGAAGATCCCGAAGGCCGTACTGCGTTCCTTCGGGTTGGTGAACGTGGTCGAGAGCAGCCCCAGCGCGGACGGGGCGAGCAGGGCGCCGAACGCGCCCTGCAGGGCACGGGCGCCGAAGAGCATGGCCGGACCGGTCGCGCCGCCGCCGACGGCGGAGGCGAGCGCGAAGCCCAGCAGGCCGATGGTGAAGACGCGCTTGCGGCCGAAGAGGTCGCCCAGCCGTCCGCCGAGCAGCAGCAGTCCGCCGAAGGCGAGCGTGTAGGCGGTGATCACCCACTGCCGGTCGGCGTCCGAGATCCCGAGGTCCCGCTGGGCGGAGGGCAGCGCGATGTTCACGATGGTGATGTCGAGGACGATCATGAGCTGGGCGATGGCGATGACCGCCAATGCCCACCAGCGGCGGCTGTCCGCGGCGTCATGACCGGTGGCGGTTTGCGCAGACACTGGTCGAGCCTTCCGGAGTGCTTACGGAGAGGTCACGCAGTCGCCTTCCAGCCAAACGCGCATGCGGACGAATGGCAAGGAAAAACCTCACCAAATCGACCCATATCGGACCAATGGAATAAGAGGTGCGGGACGAAAGGACCAGGCCGTACGACCGGGGTCCTGCGACCGTCGACCTACGTCCGGGCCCCGGCGGACCGGGGCCCGGACGGCCCGGCCGCTACAGCGCCGACAGCTCCTCGACCAGGTCGTCCAGGCCGAGCGAACCCTGCGACAGCGCCGCCATGTGCCAGGCCTTGAGGTCGAACTCCTCGCCGCGCGCCTCGTGCGCCGCCTTCGCCGCCGCGCGGCCGCGCAGCCAGGCGCGCTCGCCCAGCTTGTAGCCGATCGCCTGGCCGGGCATGCCCAGGTAGCGGACCAGCTCGCTGTCCAGGAAGTCCGCGGACAGGCCGCAGTAGCGGCCGAAGAACTCGCGGGCGGCCTCCGGGCTCACCGGCTCGCCCGGCCGGTACGGGGACTCGGCGGGGAAGTCGAAGCCGGCGTGCATGCCGATGTCGACGATGACCCGCAGCGCCCGCATCATCTGCGCGTTGAGGTAGCCCAGGCGGTGGCCCGGGTCGGTCAGGTAGCCGAGCTCGTCCATCAGGCGCTCGGCGTACAGCGCCCAGCCCTCCAGGTTGGCGCTCACGCCGCCGAGGCTGACCTGGTAGGTGGAGAGCCGGTCGGCGACGTAGTTCCACTGCGCGAGCTGCAGGTGGTGGCCGGGGACGCCCTCGTGGTACCAGGTCGACACCAGGTCCCACACCGGGAAGCGCTCGCGGCCGAGCAGCGGCAGCCAGGTCCGTCCGGGGCGGGTGAAGTCCAGCGAGGGGGCGGTGTAGTACGGCGCGGCGGCGCTGCCGGGCGGGGCGATCATCGACTCGACCCGGGTGACCGGCTCGGCCAGGTCGAAGTGGGTGCCCTGGAGGTCGCGGATCGCCTGGTCCATCAGGCCCTGGAGGTACTCACGGGCGGCCTCGGCGCCAGCGAGGCCCTCGCCGTCCGTCTCCAGCCACTTCATCGCCTCCATCGGGCCGGCGCCCGGGCGGACCTTCTCGGCCTCGCTCTCCATCTGGGCGAGCAGGTGGTGGAACTCGCCCCAGGCCCAGGCGTAGGCCTCGTCGAGGTCCAGGTCGGAGCCGGTCCAGAAGCGGACCCAGCGGCCGTAGCGCTCGCGGCCCGCGGTGTCCGGGGTGCCGGCGGCGGCCGGGCCGTAGACGTCGCGCAGCCAGTCGCGCAGTTCGGCCAGCGCGCCCGCGGCGGCGACGGCGTGCGCCGACAGCTCCTCGCGCAGGGCCTCCGGCGCCTGCGCGACGAACTGCCCGAACCAGCCCCCCCGTCGCCCGCCACCGCCCTCGTCCGAGCCGCTACGCGGCGCCTCTCCCGCCGGCACGTCGCCATCGGCCAGCCACTCGCCGAACTGCCCGACCACGGTGGCGACCTGGCGGGGGCCGGAGAGCAGACCGCGCTCGATGCCGCCCTCCAGCGTCTCCCGGTACTGCGCCAGCGCCACCGGCACCCGGGCCAGGCGGCGGCCGACGACCGCCCACTGCTCCTCGGTCTCGGTGGCCATCAGGGTGAAGACGTCACGCGTGTTGTGCACCGGCGAGCCCAGGTTGCGGACCGCCCGGTAGCCCTCCCCCGCGTCGTGGACGGCGAGTTCGGCGGTCAGCCGCTCGCGCAGCAGCCGGGCGCAGCGGCGCTCGGCCTCGTCCTCGGCGGCGCCGGCCCGCTCGGCCTCGGCCAGCCGGTCCAGGGTGCGGCGGGCGAGGTCGGCGACCGCCTCCGCGCCGGCCGGGGACAGGTCGGGGAGCCGGTCGTCCTCGGGGTTCAGCCCCAGGTAGACCGCGGTCAGCGGGTCGAGCTCGGCGAGGTCGCGGACGTAGCCATCGGCGATGCGGCGCGGGGTGGGGCCGTCGGAGGTGATCAGTTCTTCAACCATTCGGACATCATTTCGCGGCACGGGCCGAATGCAACCCCCTTGCCCCCCGGTACGGGTGGCCCACGGGAGGGCGGCGACCGGCCGCGCGCCGCGACAACCGTTCGGAAGGCACCCGCAAACAGCCGTTCGAGAACATCGGCGCCCGACAGGATCCGATCGTCCCGACGCCCATTACGCTGACGGCCATGAGCGCCATGGATGCCCGCCCCGCCACCGCATCCGGCCCGGCGGACCCCCCGGCCGACGCCGAACCGCGGCCGCGCCGCACCGGCTACCGGCGGCTGCCGGTCCAGCAGCGGCGCGAGCAGCTCATCGCGGTGGCCCTGGAGCTGTTCGCCACCCGGGCGCCCGAGGAGGTCGGCCTGGACGACGTCGCCGAGGCCGCCGGGGCCTCCCGGCCGCTCGTCTACCGCTACTTCGCGGGCGGCAAGCAGCAGCTCTACGAGGCCGCGCTGCGCACCGCCGCCGACGAGCTGACCAGCCGGTTCGCCGTCCCGCTCACCGGCACGCCGTCCGAGCAGCTGTCCGCCGTCCTGGACGGCTACTTCGCGTTCGTCGCCGAGCACGACGCCGGCTACTCGGCGCTGCTGCGCGGCGGTTCGGTGGTGGAGACGGCCCGTACCTCGGCGATCGTCGACGACGTCCGGCGGGCGGCGCTGCGGCGCACGCTGCGGCACCTGGGCGTCCGGGAGGCGGGCCCGCGGCTCACGCTGCTGGTGCGGTCGTGGATCGCGGTGGTCGAGGGGGCCTCGCTCAGCTGGCTGGACGAGGGGCGCGCGCTGCCGGTGGCCGAGCTGCGCGACTGGCTGGTCGACCAGTTCACGGCGATGGCGGCGGCGACGGCGCTGCACGATCCGCAGACGGCGCAGGTGCTGGCCGCGCTGCTCGCGCTGGAGGGGCCGGACGCGCCGCGGGCGGAGCGGCTGCGGGCGGTGCTGGCGGCCGGGCGGTAGGGGGCGCGGGCCGCGGTGGAACGGTGGAGCCGGGGTGGCCTCCCGACCCCCGTGCCTGGGGTCGGGCGGCGGGTGCTCAGGCCTTGCCGAGCACCTGGCGCTGGCGGCCGAGGCCGTCGATCTCGATCTCGACGACGTCGCCCGGGGCCAGGAACGCCGCGCCCGGGTGGCCCAGGGTGACGCCCGCCGGGGTACCGGTGACGATCACGTCGCCGGGCTCCAGGGCCATGAACTGGCTGACGTAGCGGACGAGTTCGAGCACCGGGAAGATCATGTGCGCGGTGCTGCCGTCCTGCCGGAGCTCGCCGTTGACCCAGAGCCGCAGCGGCAGCCGCTGGGGGTCGGCCACCTCGTCGGCGGTGACCAGCCACGGGCCCAGCGGGGTGAACGTCTGCGCCGACTTGCCCTTGGCCCACTGGCCGCCGCGCTCCAGCTGGAAGGCGCGCTCGGTGACGTCGTTGGCGATCGTGTAGCCCGCGATCACCCGCGCCGCCTCGGCGTGGCCGGCCAGGTAGCTCGCCGGGCGCCCGATCACGATGGCCAGCTCGGCCTCGTAGTCGGTCTTGTCGCCGCCGCGCGGCACCAGGACCTCGTCGTAGGGGCCGACCACGGTCGAGCTCGGCTTGAGGAAGATCACCGGCTCGTCCGGGATCGCGGCCCCGGCCTCGGCCGCGTGGTCGCGGTAGTTGAGCCCGATCCCGACCACCTTGCCCGGCCGCGCCACCGGGGCGCCGACGCGCTGCCCGGCGAGGTCGACCTCGGGCAGCAGGCCGGCCGCCACGTCCCGGGCGAGCGCGGCCGCGTCCAGTCCGGCCAGGAAGGACCCGTCGACGTCCCGGGTCCGGCCGGAGAGGTCGTAACCGGTGCCGTCCTGACCCAGCACGACCGGACGCTCGGCGCCCGGGGGTCCGACACGGAGGAGCTTCATCGATCCGTCACCACCATTTCGTCGCAGGTCACCGGGCCGGCCGCACACCGGTCCCGAGTCTGGCAACGAGGTATATCAACGGCGCCGCGGGCGATCCAGACCGTCCCGGTGAGCGAATTCCTATCAATTCCTACAGCCCGGGGAAGGCCCGAATCGGCGTCCCGCACGGTTGACACCCTTCACCCCCGTCGGTGCCTCAGCCGTTCCGCGGGCCGCCGGCGAGCAGGCCGTCGAGGGTCAGGGCCCGGGGCTCGCCCGGGCCCTCGGCGGGGAGCTCGCGCTCCCAGCGGTCGAGGTCGCGCAGCACGTCGGCCCGGGCCTCCGGGGCGGCGGCGAGGGCCGGGACGAGCTCGCGCAGCAGCGCGACGGCGGCGCCCCTGCTGCCGTCACGGGCGAGGAAGACCGCCAGGTCGTGGCAGGTGCGCAGGGTACGGAGGTCGGCCGGGCCGCAGATCCGGGCCAGGTCGCGGATGATCCCGGGCAGCATGGCGACGGCCTCCCCGGGCGCACCGCCCGCGCCGAGCCGCCAGGCCTGGTCGGCGCGCCGGCGCAGCTGTTCGGGGCTGGGGCCGGGGTCGCCGTGGCCGGGCGCGCCGGCGCGGACCTCGCGCAGCCGGCGGTGCACCTCGGCGGCGTCGGCGGGCCGGTCGGCGGGGTCCTTGGCGAGGAGCTGGGCGATGAGGTCGCCGAGCGCCGGGTCGGCGGTGCGGACCCTCGCCGGGACCTCCTCCAGGTGCTTGTACATGTATTCGGCGGCCGAGGACGCCTGGAACGGCCGCCGGCCGGTGCACAGCTGGTACAGCATGACGCCGAGCGCGTAGAGGTCGGCCCGGCTGTCCGCGCCGGCACCGGACCAGACCTCGGGGGCCAGGTAGGGCACGGTGCCGACGATGTTGCCGGTGGAGGTGAGCACGGCGCTCTGGGTGAGCAGGCGGGCGATGCCGAAGTCGAGCACCTTGGCCTTGCCGGTGTCCTCCGCGATCATGACGTTCTCGGGCTTGATGTCCCGGTGGACGATGCCCTCGCGGTGCGCGGCGTCCAGCGCCCGGCACACGTGGCGCGCCCAGCGCAGGGCGTCGGCCTGGTCGGGTACGCCGTCCTTGAGGACGTCGGCGAGCGAGCGGCCGCGGACGTACTCCATGACGAGGTAGTGGGTCTCGCCCGACCCCGACCCCGAGCCGCCCCCGGCCGGCACCCGGCCGTAGTCGTGCACCGTCACGATGTGCGGGCCGGCGAGCCCGCCGGCCGTCCGGGCCTCGCGGATGAACCGGCTGACGGCCTCCCGGTCGGTGGCGTGCTCCTCCAGCAGCACCTTCACCGCGACCTTGCGGCCCATCCGCGCGTCGGTGGCCAGCCAGACCGAGCCGAAGCCGCCCCGGCCGAGCAGCGACTCCAGCCGGTAGCGGCCGTCGAGCACGTCCCCCGCCTGCATGTCTCCCCCCAAGTCCATTTCCTCCGCCCGGCGTTCACCGCCGGGCGGACCACCATAGCGGCGGGGGAAGACGAACGGGTGAACGGATCAGGACGCGGTCTTCGGCAGCCCGGGCGGGTTGATCTCGGAGCTCTGCACGGCCTCGTTGGCGAGGCCCCAGCGCTTGAGCACCTGCGCGTAGGTGCCGTTCCTGATCGTCTCCTCGATCGCCGCGTTGAGCGCCTTGACCAGCCCGTTGTCCTTCCTGGTGGTCGCCGCGATCTTGCCGAGGACGTCGGCGCCGCCGCCCGAGTAGGTGCCGACGACCTCGGTCTCGCCGCTCTGCTTGGCGTGGAAGGACAGGCTGGGGTTGGGGCCGACGTAGGCGTCGATCCGGCCGGAGGAGAGCGCGAGGTAGAACTCGACGCCCTGGAAGTACTTGATGTCGATGGGCTTGAGGCCGTTGCGCACGTCCTCCTCGCTCCAGGCGATCAGCAGCTTCTCCTGGTTGGTGCCGGAGGAGACGCCGACCGTGCGGCCCGCGAGGTCCTTGGCACCCGTCACCTTCAGGCCGCTGCCCTTCTTGGCCTCGAAGCCGAGGATGTCGAGCCGGTAGGTGGCGAAGTCGTACTTCTCCTTGCGGGCCTCGGTGACGGTGATGTTGGACAGGCCGGCGTCGTACTTGCCGGCGTCCAGGCCGACGAAGATGTTCTCCCAGGACACCGGGTTGAACTCGACCTTGAGGCCGAGCACGTTGCCGATGAGCGAGGCGATGTCCGGCTCGACGCCGATGACGGTCTTGTCGTCGTCGGCGTAGAACTCCAGCGGCGGGGTGGTGCCGAGGTTGTCGGCGACGGTCAGCGTGCCGCGTCTGCGGATCTCCTCCGGGACGAGCGCCGCGATGGCGTCCACCTTGGGCGTGGTGACGCGCTTCTGGTCGGCCGTCAGGTTGACCGTCGTGCCGTCCGGCGCGGTGCTGCCCTTGGCCGGGGCGAGCTCCGCCTCGGCGCCCGCGGGGCCGCCGCACGCGGCCAGGCCGAGGAGGGAGACGGCGGCGACTGCGGCGACGAGGGCGCGGCGGGGCAGGGACATGGCGGAACTCCTGTACGGGGAAGGGGATTTCTAAAGGGTGCGGATTCAGAGGACCTTGGCGAGGAACGCCTTGGTGCGCTCCTGCCGGGGGCGGTCCAGGACCTCGGCCGGCGGGCCCTGCTCGACCACCACGCCGCCGTCCATGAAGACGACGGTGTCGGCGACCTCGCGGGCGAAGCCGATCTCGTGGGTGACGACGATCATCGTGGTGCCGCTGCGGGCGAGGTCCTTGATCACGTCGAGCACCTCGCCGACCAGCTCCGGGTCCAGCGCCGAGGTCGGCTCGTCGAACAGCAGCACCTTGGGCTCCAGGGCCAGTGCCCGGGCGATCGCCACCCGCTGCTGCTGCCCGCCGGAGAGCTGCCGCGGGTAGGCGTCCGCCTTGTCGGCCAGCCCGACCCGCTCCAGCAGCCGCAGCGCCGCCGCCCTGGCCTCGGCCTTCGGCCTGCGCAGCGCGCTGACCGGCGCCTCGACCAGGTTCTCCAGCACGGTGAGGTGCGGGAACAGGTTGAAGCCCTGGAACACGAAGCCGATGTGGGTGCGCTGGCGCAGCACCTCGCGCTCCCTGAGCTCGTGCAGCCGGTCGCCGGAGCGCCGGTAGCCGATCAGCTCGCCGTCGATGGCGACGAAGCCGCGGTCCAGCTTCTCCAGGTGGTTGATCGAGCGCAGCAGCGTGGACTTGCCGGAGCCGGAGGGGCCCAGCACGACGGTCACCGATCCGGCCGGGACGTCCAGGTCGACGCCGCGCAGGACGGCGAGCGGGCCGAAGCTCTTGTGCAGGCCGCGGACCTGCACCATGGGGGCGGCCTCGGTCTTCGTCAGGGTGGTCACGACTGTCCTTCCGGGCTGCGGACCGCGCCGGCGCCCCGGAGGAACGTCCGGGCGCGCTGGAGCGGGGTGGGCGGCGGGGTGCGCTCGGCGCCGCGGGCGAAGTGGCGCTCGACGTAGTACTGGCCGACGGACAGGACGGTGGTCAGCAGGACGTACCAGACGGTGGCGACCATGAGCAGCGGCACCACCCGGCCGGTCCGCCCGTAGACCACCTGGGCCTGGTAGAAGAGCTCGCCGATGGCCATCACGTAGACCACCGAGGTGCCCTTGAGCAGCGAGATCACCTCGTTGGCGGCGGACGGCAGGATGCCGCGCATCGCCTGCGGCAGGACGATCCGCCAGGCCTGGCGCAGGCGTGGGATGCCGAGCGCGGCGGCGGCCTCGCGCTGGCCGGCGTCGACGGCGATGATGCCGCCGCGGATGATCTCGGCGGCGAACGCGGCCTGGTGCAGCCCGAGGCCGAGCACGGCGGCCCCGAGCGCGCTGAGCACGTTCATCGTCTCGAAGCCGCCGAAGGTCGGGCCGAACGGGACGCCGAAGCCGAACCGCTTGTAGAGGTAGGAGAGGTTGAACCAGAACACCAGCTGGACGATCAGCGGGATCGAGCGGAACGCCCACACGTACGCCCACGCGACGGTCCGCAGGATGCGGCTGTGCGACAGCCGCATCGCGGCCACGACGGCGCCCAGCAGGAAGCCCAGGACGGTGCCGTAGGCGGTGAGTTCGAGGGTGCGGCCGACCGCGCGGACGATCACGTCGGCGGTGAAGTAGAGCCGGAAGGTGCCCCAGTCCCAGCCCGGGTTGGTGGCCAGGCCGTGGACGAACTGGGCGAGGACCACGACCGCGGCCAGCCCGGTGGCCAGCCGCCAGGGGTGCCGGGCCGGGACGGTCCGCAGCCCGGCCAGTTCGTCGAGGTCGACGCGCCCGGGCCCGCGCGCGGTGCCGGCGGGTCTGCGGACGGCGGTGGTGTCGGTGACGGTCATGCGGGGACTCCTCCAACGGGCCCGGGGGCTCTTCCGACGGACCCGGGGGTCATGGGTGTTCGGGCGGGCTGATCAGGGACTCCGGGATCGCCGAGTCGGTGACGCCCCACTTGCGCAGGATCCGCTCGTACGTCCCGTCCTTGATCAGCTGGTTGACGGCCGCCCGGAACGCCGGGGTCAGCCGGGAGCCCTTCTTGAACGCGAAGCCGACGTCCAGCCGGTGGAACTCGCCGAGGAAGCGCGTCCCCGAGGCCTCCTGCGCGGCCTGGTAGCGCAGGCCGTTGATGGTGGACATCACGATGTCGATCCGGCCCTGCTGGAGGCCGGTGAGCACGGCGCCGCTGTCGCTGAACGCCTTGACCTCGTACGGCTTCTTCCCGGCCTCGGCGCACACGTTCTTCTTCGCGTTCAGCGTGGTCTCGAAGGTGGTGCCGGCGCCGGTGCCGATGGTCAGCCCGCACAGCTGGACGAGATCGGTGACGGGCTTGGCGCCCGCGTCGTCCTTGCGCACCGCGAAGCCCTGGCCGTCGTCGATGTAGGTGACGAAGTCGATGGTCTTCAGCCGGGCCGCGGTGACGCCGAAGTTGCCGGTGCCGACGTCGTACTTGCCGCTGTCGAGGGCGGGCAGGATCGTCTCGAACGCGGCCTCCTCGCGCTGCACGGTGAGGCCGAGCACCTTGGCGGCGGCGTCGGTGATGTCGATGTCGATGCCGGCCGGCTTCTTCGTGGCCTGGTCGGCGTAGAAGGCGCTCGGCGGGTAACCGAAGGACGTACCGAACCTCACCGTGCCGGCGGCGCGGACCTCCTCGGGCAGCAGGGCGGCCGCCGCGTCCGACGTGGCGACCCCGGAGACGACGTCCTGGCCCGCCGCGGCGGCCAGTCGGCTCGCACCGGGCGCGCCCGGGATCTTCGGGTCCGCGCCGCACGCGGCCACCGCCAGGACCGACAGCAGGGCGGTCGTGGCCGCGAGCAGGCGGCGGACGGGAGTGGTTCTCACGGAAGGCCTTTCGTGCGGTCGTGCGCTAGTGGAAGAGGTGCTTCTCGAACGGCAGCGGGCCGATCGCCACGGGATCGGCGGTGACGTCGAACAGCGGTGTGTAGCCGGCCGCCAGGTAGAGGCCCCTGGCCTCGGGCTGGAGCGGACCGGTCGTGAGGAAGATCCGGCGGTACCCGGCGGCGAGCGCGGCCCGCTCCAGCTCGGCCAGCACCCGGCGGGCCAGGCCGCGGCGGCGGTGCGCCGAGGCCGTCCACATCCGCTTGAGCTCGGCGGTGTGCTCGTCGTAGCGCTTGTACGCGCCGCCGGCCACCGGCCCGCCGTCCTCCAGCAGGAGGAGCAGCAGGCCGTGCGGCTCGGCGAACGCGTCCGCCGGGTAGCGGGTCATCTCGACCTGCCCCGCGGGGCCGTAGCGGCTGGTGTACTCGTGCGTCAGCTCGCGCAGCAGCGGCTCGACCAGGGGATCGTCGACCGTGACGCGCCGGATCTCCAAGGCACGGGCCGCCACCGCATGGGCTGGTTCGCTCACGCCTGCACCGCGATCAGCTGGTGCCGGTCGCGCTCGGCCTGCTTCGCCCGCGCGGCCGCCTTCGCGGCGTCCCGCTTGGCGACCTCCTCGCGGACCAGCGGGATGACGTACCGGCCGAAGTCGATCGCGTCGTCCAGCAGGTCGTAGCCGCGCGCGGAGAGGATGTCCACGCCGAGGTCGTAGTAGTCGAGCAGGGCCTGGGCGACCGTCTCCGGCGTGCCGACCAGCGCGTTGGAGTTACCGGCCCCGCCGGTGGCCGCCGCGGTCGGGGTCCACAGCGCGCGGTCGTAGCGCTCGCCGGCCTCGGCGATCTCGACGAGGCGCTGGGAACCGGTGTTCTCCGGAGCATCGGCGCCGAGCGGCCGGCCGCGGCGCACCAGCTCCCCGCCGGCCCGGCGGGCCCTGATCGCGTCCACCGTCCGGTGCGCCTTCTCCCAGGCCAGCTCCTCGGTCGGCGCGACGATCGGCCGGAAAGCCACCTGGATCCGCGGCACGTCGGTGCGCCCGGCGGCGCGCGCCGCCTCCTTCACCCGCTCGATCTGCTCGGCGGTGCGGGCCAGCGGCTCGCCCCACAGGCAGTAGACGTCCGCCTCGGCGCCGCCGGCCGCGTAGGCGGCGTCCGAGGAGCCGCCGAAGGAGACGCCGGGGCGCGGCTGCTGGACGGGGAAGACGTCCGAGACGAAGTCGTTGAAGCGGTAGTGCTCGCCCTCGTGGTCGAAGGGCTCGCGGCTCGTCCAGGCCTTCTTGACGATGCCGATGTACTCGCGGGTGCGGTCGTAGCGGCGGTCCTTGGTGAGGAAGTCGCCCTCGCGCTGCTGCTCGTGGTCGTTGCCGCCGGTGATGAAGTGGACGGTGAGCCGGCCGCCGCTGATCTGGTCGAGCGTCGCGAAGGTCTTGGCGGCGAAGGTCGGGTAGGAGACGTTCGGCCGGTGGGCGAGCAGGATCTGCAGCCGGTCGAGCTTCGACGCGAGGAACGCGGCGGCCGCGGCCGGCTCGGGCGAACCGGCCCCGTACGCGAACAGGACGCGGTCCCAGCCGTGGTCCTCGTGGGCGCGGGCCAGCCGCAGGGTGTAGTCGCGGTCGAAGGCGGCGGTGGTGCGGGCGGTGGTCTCCGAACCGTCGCCGGTGGCGGCGATGCCGAGGAACTCGACGGGCATGGCGGAACCTTTCGAATGGGCGGATCCGGGCGTGCCGGAGGCGGCCGCGGCGGGGCGGCCGTGAGCACGGGTACGTGACGGGCGAGGGAACTGCCGGAGCGCAGTGGGTGAGGCCGGGGGGAGCGGCAGCGCACGGCTGTCGGGAAGGCCGTCAGGAAAGCCCTCGGTGAGGGAGGACGGCGGTCCGCTGCCGGGTCAGGCCGGACACGCCGCCGACCACACCCGACCGAAGTCGATGTGGTCGCGGGTGACCAGGAGCTGCTCGGCGTACATGGCCTCAAGTTGACCAGCGGCCCGAGCGGTACGTCAACCGCCCATCATTGCAGCGCTGTTGCAATCTCTCGACGTCCTCCCGCGACTCCTGGTCACCCTTGACAGCCCGCGCGCGCCGCGGCCTACGATCACGGCGGAGCGCAGAGCCGGCCGTGTTGAGGGACGCGGGCCGGCGTGACGGCCGTACGTGACGACACCCGTACCTCCCGCCTCCCGCCAGGAGCCTCCGCCATGGCCACTCCGCCGGACGTCCTCCCCTCCCCCGCACCGACCGCCCGCCCCGCACCGCCCCCGGACCCCGGCACCGCCGAGGCCCGGATCGTCGCCCGCCGGAGCCCCGGCCAGTGGATCGCCGCCGCGGTCGCCCTGCTGCTGTTCGTCATGGCGGTCGCGTCGGTCGTCCGCAACGACGCCTTCCAGTGGGGCGTCGTCGCCGAGTGGTTCACCGCGCGGTCCGTCCTCGACGGGCTCGGCCTGACCCTCTGGCTCACCGCCGTCACGCTCGGCCTCGGCTTCGTGCTCGGCACCCTGCTCGCCACCATGCGGCTGTCCGCCAACCCGGTGCTGCGCACGCTGAGCTGGGGCTACATCTGGCTCTTCCGCTCCACCCCGCCGCTGGTCCAGCTGCTGTTCTTCTTCAACATCGGCGCGCTCTACCCGACCCTCGGCCTCGGCATCCCGTTCGGCCCGGAGTTCGTCACCGTGAAGACGGTCAACCTGATCGGGCCCACCCTCACCGCCGTCATCGGCCTCACCCTGCTGGAGACCGCGTACGCGGCCGAGGTGATCCGCGGCGGCATCCTGTCCGTCGACCGCGGGCAGCTGGAGGCCGCGGCCGCGCTCGGTCTCGGCCGGTGGCGGGTGCTGCGCCGGATCGTCGTGCCGCAGGCGATGCGGGCGATCGTGCCCACCGCGGGGAACATGCTGATCGGCGCCCTCAAGGGCACCAGCATCGTCAGCGTGCTGGCCGTGTCCGACCTGCTGTACTCGGTCCAGCTGGTCTACCTGCAGTCGTACCAGGTCATCCCGATGCTGATGGTCGCCACCATCTGGTACCTGGTGATCACCACCGTCCTGTCCGTCGGCCAGTACTACGTCGAACGGCACTACGCCAGGGGAGCCACCCGGGACGGGCTGCCGCCCACCCCGCTCCAGCGCGCCCGGGCGGCCCTCCGGCGGGTGGTCGGGGCATGAGCGTTCTCGTCATCGTCGGAGCGGGCCCGCGCGGCACCGGGCTGCTGGAGCGGATCGCCGCCAACGCCCCCGAACTCCTGCCCGCCGACCGGCCGTTGCACGTCCACCTGGTCGACCCGCACCCGCCGGGCGCGGGCCGGATCTGGCGGCACGACCAGTCCCCGCTGCTGCGGATGAACTCGATGGCCGAGGACGTCACGATGTTCACCGACGAGCACTCCACCATCGAGGGCCCGGTCCGCCCCGGCCCCTCGCTCGCCGAATGGGCCCGCCGCCGACACGAGTTCGCGCCCTACCGGGAGGTCGCGGACCCGGCCGTGCGGGCCGAGCTGCGCACCCTCGCCCCCACCGACTTCCCCACCCGCCGGGCCCAGAGCGCCTACCTGGACTGGGTGTTCCGCCGCGCCGTCGCCGACCTGCCGCCGCACGTCACCGTGACCGTCCACCGGGACACCGTCCGGCGGATCGACGGCCCCGCCGACGGCCCGCAGACCGTCCACCTCGGCGACCGCACGCTCACCGCCGACCACGTCGCCCTCACCCTCGGCCACCTCGACTCCACCCCGCACCCCCGCCACGACGCCGACGCCGACTTCGCCGCCCGGCACGGCCGCTTCCACCTCCCGCCCGCCTACACCGCCGACGCCGACCTCACGGGCCTCGCCCCCGGCGAGCACACCGTGCTGCGCGGCCTCGGCCTGGCCGCGGTCGACCTGATCACGCTCCTGACCGAAGGCCGCGGCGGACACTACGAACCCACCCCGGACGGGCTGCGCTACCACCCCTCCGGCCGCGAACCGGTACTCCACCTCGGCTCCCGGCGCGGCGTGCCGTACCACTCCAAGACCGGCTACCGCCTCCAAGGCCCGCCCGCCCCGCTCCCCCGCTACTTCGGCGCGGCCGCCGTCGACGCCGTCCTCGCCACCGGCGGACCGCTCGAACTGCGCCGCGACGTCTGGCCGTTGATGGCCAAGGAGGTCGGCTTCGGCTACTACCACGAACTGTTCCACGCACACCCCGAACGCACCGCCCTGCCCTGGACCGGGTTCCTCGCCCGCTACGACCGGTACGGCTGGTACACCCCCGAACTCGCCGCCCTCGTCGCCGAAGCCGTCCCCGACCTCGCCGACCGGCTCGACTTCGAACGGCTCGACCGCCCGCTGGCCGGAACAGAACTGAGGTCCGCGGACGAACTCCAGGCCCACCTGCGCGCCTACATCACCGCCGACGCCGACCGCCGCGCCGACCCCGCCCACAGCGCCGACCTCGGCGCGTTCCTCGCCCTGCTCTCGCTGTTCGGCCAGCTCCCCCGGGTGATCGGCTCCGGGCTGCTGACCGCCCGGTCGATCGCGGAGGAGGTCGACGGGTGGTTCTTCGGCTACTTCAACCACCTCGCCTCCGGCCCGCCCGGCTTCCGGCTGCGCCAGCTGCTCGCGCTCTCCGAGGCCGGCGTGGTCCGGTTCCTCGGCGCGGGCATCCGGATCACCCGGAACGAGGCCGACGGCACCTGGCGAGCCTCCGGAACCACCGTCCCCGGCCACACCGTCACCGCGACGGCCCTCATCGAGGCCTACCTCCCGAAGCACACCATCGGCCGCACCGCGGACCCCGTCCTGCAAGACCTGCACCACACCCACCGGGTCGTCGAGGAGGTCCTGACCGACGAGGAGTACACCCACCACTCCGGCCTGATCGCGATCTCCCCACACGACAGCCGCCTCATCGACCCCGCCCTGAACGGCGCCCCACACCCGCGCCGCACCGCCATGGGCCCCCACACCACCCTCCGCGCCGCCTCGGCCTTCGCCCGCCCCCGCACCAACTCCCTGGGCTTCCGCCAGAACGACTCCACCGCCCGAACCCTGCTACAAACCATGGCTACCCACCCGACCCCGGCACTGGCCATCTGAAGCCCCCGTTCCGCAGCTACCCCACCCCCTTCACCCCCCCCACCGCGTCGCACCAACGCACCCCCTCAACCACCCCCACCCCTCATCCCCCCACAGCGAGAGGGAGCGCTGCGGGAGGGGGTGGCGGAGGGGGTGGCCGCGGAGAGGGGCGTGACGGGTGATTTTCAGACTGCCAACGGCGAGAACACCCCACCCACAGAGT
>NZ_JBHYWI010000035.1:0-90092 GCF_042751525.1 Kitasatospora sp. NPDC059408 | reverse complement strand
CTGGATGATTTTCCGACTGCCGACTCTGTGGGTGGGGGTGTTCTCGCCGTTGGCAGTCTGAAAATCACCCGTCACGCCCCTCTCCGCGGCCACCCCCTCCGCCACCCCCTCCCGCAGCGCTCCCTCTTGCCTGTGGGGGGAGGGGGAGGAGGGTGGTCTGGGTGGGTGCATTGGTGCGGCGGGGAGGGTGTGGGGGTGAGGGGTGGGGGTGGGGGGTGGGGGTGGGGGGGTTGGGTGAGGTGGGGGGGTTGGGTGAGGTGGGGTGGGGGTGAGGTGCTCAGGGGGGTGTTGCTGCCTTGGGGATGGTGTGCCATGTCTCTGTGATGAGCATCTGGAGGTCTGGGGTCCTGAGCTGCGCGAACGTGTTCGCCAGGGTGGCGGTCTCGGGGTGGGCCTTCTGGATGACGGGGTGGGTGGGGCCTGCTCTGCGGATGGTGTCGGCCAGGAAGAGTGCCGCGGCCACCACCGACGCCCAGTGGTCCTCGGTGGGGCCCAGGAGGGGGAGGTCGGTGGTGGGCCGGTGGCCGGTGGCTTCCGCCCAGGGGTCCTCGGCCAGGTAGCGGACCGTTCCGACTCCGGTGAAGCCCGCTGCGGCCGTGCACATCGCGCACGGGCGGTGGCTGCTCCACAGGGTGTGGGTGCCGAGGTTCCAGGCGGTTCTGGCGGCGGCCAGTGCGTTGAGTTCGGCGTGGGCCAGCGGGGTGCCCTGGAGATGGTCCGGGCCGCCCGGGGGGTCGTACGCGCGGTTGCGGCCCTCCGTGACGATGGTGCCGGTCTCGTCGGTGAGCACCGCGCCCACCGGCAGGCCGTCGTCGAGCCAGGCACGGTGGGCGAGTTCGAGGCAGCGGCGGGCGGCGGGCGGGAGTGCCGCCCAGGCGGTGGCGAAGTCCGGTGGGGTTCCCATGGTGGTGAGGCTAGGCGGCTTCGCGTCGTCCGATCACTCGGTGGATCGCACGAGTTCGGGCACCCGGATCGGCATCAGCATGGAGAAGGTGCCGTCGCGGCCGGGGGTGCGGATCGCCAGCGGGGCGATGGGGCCGCCGAGTTCGAGGACCAGTTGGTCGGGGCGGCCGGCGTCCAGGGCCTCCAGGAGGAAGTTCCGGTTGACCGCCACCCGGAGTTCGCCGGGGGTGGGATCGGCACCGGCCGGGGGCACCGCGAGTCGGCCGTCCGGGGTGACGGCGAGGACGGTGACCGCGCAGTCCGCGCCGTCCGGGCCGGACGGCAGGGTGTGGGTGGCGCCGGACTCGACGGCTCCGCGCAGGTCGGCGGCGGGGATGTCGACGCGGTGGAGCGGGTCGAGCCGGGTGAGCGCCCGGTAGTCGGGGTAGTCGAGGTCCGGGGTGGCGCCCTCGATCCGGTGGGCGCCGGCCTCGATGCGTACGAAGCCGCCGCCGAGGGTGAGTTCGGCCTCCGTCGCGTCGGCGAGCAGGGCGCGCAGGGCGTCCGCCAGGGCGGTCGGGACGATCGTGCCGGCCCGCGGCTCGGGCGTGGTCGGCAGGGGCACCTCGGCGAGCGCCATCCGGTAGCGGTCGGTCGCCACCAGGCGCAGCGCGGCGCCGTCCACCTCGAACAGCACCCCGGCGAGGACCGGGAGTTCGGGGTCGGCGCAGACGGCGAAGCGGACCGCGTCCAGGGCGGCGGCCAGCGCGGGGGCCGGGACGGTGAGCCGGAGCTCGGCGGGGGCGGCGGTCATCGGGTTCTCCCTCTGGTCGATCAGCGTGCGGATCAGGGAGAGTTCGCGGCGGGCGTCGGCGAGGCCGTCCTCCAGGCGGCGCAGGTGCGCGTCGACGACGCGGTGGGCCGCGCCGGAGCCGGGGGCCGCGCCGAGCACGGCGCGGATCCCGGCCAGCGGCAGGCCGACGCGGCGCAGCCGGGCGAGCAGGCGGGCGTCGGCGAGCTGCCGGGGCCCGTACCAGCGGTAGCCGGTCTGCGGGTCGACGTGGGCGGGGGCGAGCACGTCGGCGCCGTCGTAGTAGCGCAGGGTGCCGACGCCCAGGCCGGTGGCGCGGGCCAGTTCGCCGATGCTGTGCAGGTCGCTCTCCATGCTGGTCACTGTGGTTCCTCGACCAGGTGGAGGGTCAAGGATTGAGCCGGGTGAGCTTGTGGGGGTTGCGGACGGTCCGCATGGCGGCGATGAGGGGTGCGCCGTCGGGGCCTTCGGCGAACTCGAAGACCGTGACGGAGTCGACGCGGTCGCCCACCGTGAGCAGCAGGCCGGGCTGGCCGTTGACGAGGGCCGGGCGGGCGGTGGCTTCGCCGAGCTGCGCGAGGACGCCGAGGACGAAGCGGGCCACGTTGTCGGCGCCGGTGACGGGCCGCAGTGCGGCGCGCACGACGCCGCCGCCGTCGGTCCACGAGGTGACGTCGGGGGCGAGCAGCTCCAGCATGCGGTTGAGGTCGCCGCCGACGCAGGCCGCGAGGAACTCGTCGGTGGCCCGGCGGCGCAGGTCCGCGGGGGCGTCGTAGCGGGGCCGGCCGGCCTGGACGTGGGCCCTGGCCCGGCTGCCGACCTGGCGGCAGGCCGTCTCGCCGCGGTCGAGGGCCTCGCCGATCTCCTTGTAGGAGAAGCCGAAGACCTCCTTGAGCACGAAGACGGCCCGTTCCAGCGGGGAGAGGCTCTCCAGCAGCACCATGACGGCGAGCGAGACGGTCTCGGCGCGTTCGACGCCCTCGGTCGCGTCCGGCTCGCCGACGAGGGGTTCGGGCAGCCACGGCCCGACGTAGGACTCGCGGCGGACGGCGGCCGAGTCGAGCCGGTTGAGGGCGAGGTTGGTGACCGTCCGGGCGAGGTAGCCGGCCGGGTTGGCGACCGGGCCGGTGACCTGGCTCCAGCGCAGCCAGGTGTCCTGGACCAGGTCCTCGGCGTCGGCGACGCCGCCGAGCATCCGGTAGGCGATGCCGAAGATCATCCGCCGGTGCGCTTCGAAGTCGGCGAGGCCGGGGTGTTCGAGGGTTTCGGTCACCTTCGCAGGGTAGCCGCCGGTCAGGCGCGGAACGCGTCGTAGGCCGGGGCGAGCACGGCGGCGAGGTCGCGTCCGCGCACGGTGATGCCGGACGGGCCCAGGCGGCGGAGGGACGGTTCGTCCGTGTCCCGGTCGTCCTCGGCTCTCAGGGTGAAGTCGCCGCGCCAGTAGGCGGCGACGTTCACGACGGGGTCGGGTTCGGTCATGCTTCCTCCTCGGCCACCGCGTCGTCGCGGGTGAGTTCGACCAGTTCGCGCAGCGCGTCGGCGGGCAGGTCGGTGAGCCAGTGCTCGCCCTCCCCGACCACGGTGTCGGCCAACGTGCGCTTGGCGGTGAGGAGTTCGTCGATGCGCTCCTCGACCGTGCCGACGCACACCAGCCGGCGCACCTGGACGTCCCGGCGCTGGCCGATCCGGAACGCGCGGTCGGTGGCCTGCTGCTCGACCGCCGGGTTCCACCAGTGGTCGAGGTGGATCACCTGGTTGGCGGCGGTCAGGTTGAGCCCGGTGCCGCCGGCCCGCAGGGAGAGGATGAACACCCGTGGCCCGTCCGGGGATTGGAAGCGTTCGACGAGCTCCTCGCGGCGGGCCCGGGAGAGTCCGCCGTGCAGGTAGAGCACCTCCTCGCCGAGCCGCCGGGCCAGGTACGGGCGGAGCATCGCGCCGAACTCGGCGTACTGGGTGAAGACCAGGGTGCGGTCGCCCTCGGCGAGGGCCTCTTCGAGGAGCTCGGCCAGCCGGGCGACCTTGCCCGAGCGCTCGCCCAACGCCGACCCGTCGTGCAGCAGTTGGGCCGGGTGGTTGCACACCTGCTTGAGCTTGCCGATCGCGGCGAGCACCGTGCCGCGGCGCTCCACGCCCCGGATGCCCTCGACCCGGCGCAGCAGGTCGGCCACCACCGCCTGGTAGAGGCCGGCCTGCTCGGCGGTGAGGTTGCACCAGACGGTCATCTCCTGCTTGGCGGGCAGGTCGGCCGCCACCGCCGGGTCGGTCTTGAGCCGGCGCAGGACGAACGGGCCGGTGCGGCGCCGGAGTTCGGCGGTTCGGTCGGGGCTGCGGTGCAGTTCGACGGGGATCGCGTAGCGCTCCTTGAAGCGCTCGGCCGGGCCGAGCAGCCCGGGGTTGGCGAAGTCCAGGACGGCGTGCAGCTCGGACAGCCGGTTCTCCACCGGGGTGCCGGTGAGGGCGATCCGGTGCACGGCGACGGGCAGGGCGCGGATCGCGCGGGCCTGGGCGGTGCTGGCGTTCTTGACGTGCTGGGCCTCGTCGGCCACGACCCGGCGCCAGCGGACCTTCCGCAGGGCGGCGAGGTCGCGCTGGACCAGTCCGTAGGTGGTGATGACGAGGTCCACTTCCCCGACGGCGGCGGCGAGTTCGTCCGGGCCGAGGCGGCCGGAGCCGTGGTGGACGTGGGTGCGCAGGCCGGGGGCGAAGCGCTCGGTCTCGCGCTGCCAGTTCCCGACGAGGGACATCGGGCAGACCAGCAGGGTGGGGGCCGTCGCGCCGTCCGCCTGCTCGGCGGCCAGCAGGGCGAGGGTCTGCACGGTCTTGCCGAGGCCCATGTCGTCGGCGAGGACGGCGCCCAGGCCGAGCCCGGCCATCGCCCGCAGCCAGGCCAACCCCCGCTCCTGGTACGGGCGGAGGGTCGCGCGGAAGTCCGGCGGGAGCGTGGGGGCCGGGGCGGTGGCGGTGCGCCCGGCGAGCAGGTCGCCCAATGGGCCGTCGGCCCGGACGGCGGTGACCGGCAGGCCGGCGACGGTGGCCTCGGGGTCGAGCGCCATCCGCAGCACCTGCGTCGTGGCGATGGCGGTGTCCCGCCGGTGGTCGAGGAAGGCGAGCGCGGCGGCGATCTGCGCCGGGTCGGCCTCCAGCCAGGTGCCCCGCACCCGGACCAACCCCTGCTTGGCGGCGGCCAGTTCGGCGAGCTCCCGCTCGCTGAGCGGATCGCCGTCCGGGCCGAGCGCCGCCTGCCACTGGAACGCGACGACGGTGTCCCGGTCCACCTGGCTCGTGACGGCGAGCGAGCCGGGCGCGGGCGGGGTGGTGGCGCGCAGGGCGAGGCCGAGCCGGGGCTTGCGGCGCCACCAGGCCGGGAGCAGCACGCCGAACCCGCTCTCGGCGAGGGCGGGCGCCGCGGTGCGCAGGAAGTCCAGGGCCCCGGCGCGGTCGAGCGGGAGGGCGGACGGGCGGGAGCGGTGGCGCAGCCCGTCCAGCTCCGGCCAGCGGTGGGCGGCGCGGGCGAGTTCGGCGGCCAGGACGTCGGCCGGGTCGTCGGCCTTGCGGGCCAGCGCGGCGCGGGCGGCGCCGCCTTCGTGCAGGTCGGCGGCGCGGACCAGCAGGGACGGCTCGTCGACGGCCTGGAGCAGGAACTCCACTTGCCAGGCGTCGTCGGACGGACGGCCCTCGGGGTCGCCGTCGTCCGGGCCGAGCGGCTCCAGCAGGCGGAAGCAGAGCCGCAGGGCGGGGTCGGTGGGCTCGGCGGCGGCGCACCAGGCGGAGAGCCGGCGGTGCAGGTCGGCCAGGTCCCCCGGGTCGGCGGTGAAGGCGGCGTCCGGGGCGGCGAGGGCCGTCAGCCACCGCTCGGCCGCGCCGGTCGGGTCGTCGCCGCCGCGCAGGAGCGGGGGCGCGGCGGCGAGGGCGGACCTCGCCTCGGCGTCCACGAGGGCGCTCAGCGCGGCGTCGACCAGCGCTTCCCCCGTGACACCGGCGGGCGGCCACTCCCCCAGGGCCACTGGCGGGCAGCCGGCGGCGAGGGCGGCGGCCTCCCGGCGGCCGTCGGTGGTGAGGTCCGGACGCCAGCGGGCCTGCGGGGCGCCGTCCGCCAGGAGCTGCGGCAGCACCCGGCCGCCGCCGACCGTCCGCCAGGCGAGGTCGTGCACGCCGGTGAGCCAGCGCAGCGACGGCCCGTAGACGACGTCGACGCGCCCGACGCCGGGCAGTTCGGTGCCGGTCACGGCCCAGTGCGGGTCGAAGACCTCGCCCAGCAGCTGGGCCGCCGCTCCGGCGTCGAACAGCAGCGCGGGTACCCGCCACGGCGCGAGCACCGCCGCGCCGCGCACGGGGGTGGCCGGCAGGTCGGGGGACGGCGCGGGCAGGGAGCCGGCGGTCGGCAGCAGCAGGGTGGCCCAGCGCTCGGACGCCTGGCCGGCCAGCCAGCCGAGGCCCGGGCCGATCCCGCCGAGCACGGCGGCCACCTCGGCGGCCGGACTGGCGTACGGATGAGCGCGCGGGGCCGTCCGCGCGGGCGCCTCCACGGCCGCGGCCGCGGGGTGGCGGCGGGCGTCCTCGGCCCAGAGCGCCAGCCTGCCGTCCGCGCGCCAGAGCGCGTGCAGGGCGAACATGGGCGGGCCTCTCGGGGGTGGCGGAGCTGCTCGTGGATTGACCGGGGTCGCCCTGGAAGCGTAATCGCGACCACCGACACGGCGAAGTGGTTGAAGTTTGAACGAGGTGGGTCTATGGTGGTTCCAGGAAGAAGTTGAAGCCTAAACAAATGGCTTCGAACCCGAGGAGGAGCCATGGGCCTGTTCAACCGCACCAAGACCGCCGCCACGACCGCCACCGCCGTCGCCGAGGCCCCGACCGGGCCGGACCTCGCCCACCTGACCGGCGACTGGACGGTCGACACCACGCACAGCGAGGTCGGCTTCTCGGTGCGCCACGCGATGGTGACCAACGTCAAGGGCCGCTTCACCGACTACGACGGCAAGCTGCACCTCGACGGCGCCACCCCCGGCAACTCCAGCGCCGAGCTGGTGATCAAGGTCGCCAGCATCGACACCAACCAGGCCCAGCGCGACGAGCACCTGCGCACCGGCGACTTCTTCGCCGTCGACACCCACCCGGAGATCCGCTTCCGCAGCACCTCCGCCGAGCGCCTGCGCGGCGACTCCTACCGGATGACCGGCGACCTCACGATCAAGGGCACCACCCGCCCGATCGTCCTCGACCTCGACTACACCGGCAGCGCCACCGACGCCTACGGCGCCGAGCGGGTCGGCTTCGAGGGCACCGCCGTCGTCGACCGCACCGAGTTCGGCCTGACCTACAACGCGGCGCTGGAGACCGGCGGCGTGCTGATCGGCGAGAAGGTCAAGCTCAGCTTCGACATCTCCGCCGTGAAGGCCGCCTGACCAGGACGCCGGCCACGGCCGCGCGACCGGAACCGCACCGCCCCTGCCGCCCCCCGAACGGCAGGGGCGGTGCGTCGTTCCCGCGCACAACGGCCGTGGGGCGCCGGGTCGACCGCACCGGGCCTCAGCCGGGGAGCAGGGCCGCGTCCGGCGACGGCAGCCAGCTGCCCGGCGGGCGGCGCAGCCAGCCCTCGGCCGCGCCGAGCGCGGAGGCCGCGGCGACCAGCGCCGTCAGGCCGGCGTGCCGCAGGCCCGGCCGGTGCACCAGGCTGACCAGGCAGAGCGGCACCGGCTCGACCAGCGGCACGTTCACCGCGCCCGGGATGCGCGGACCGCCGACCGTCGTCAGCATCGCGTCGCCGTGCCGCGCCAGGTAGCGGGCGGTCTCGTCCACGCCCACCGGTGGCACGTACGGGGCGGCCGCCGTCAGGCCGTGCTCGCGCAGCAGGCGGGCTCCGAGGTCGGTCCACTCCGTGGTGGCCGGGTTTCCGGCGCAGATGTCCACGGGGTGCCCGGCCAGGTCGGCCGGGCGCAGCACCGGACGGCCGGCCAGCGGGTGGGTGTCCGCCATCATCACCGAGACGTGCTCCAACCTGACCGGGATCTGGGCGAGTTGACCGCGCAGCGCGGCGGGGAGCCCGGCGAAGCGGCCGAAGGACACGTCCAGCCGGTGGGCGAGCAGCTCGCCGGCGGCCGCCGCGAGGCCGCCGTGGAAGCGGGCCAGCAGCTCGCCCTCCGGGCGGGCGGCGCGGGCCCGGGCGAGCACCCGGTCGGCGGTCAGGTCGGGGCCGGTGACGTCGCTGTTGAGGTCGAGCAGCAGCGGCCGTTCGCCGGTGCCCGCGACGATCTCGTCGTGCAGGGCGAGGAGTTGGCGGGCCTGTGGCAGCAACCTCCGCCCGGCCGGGGTGAGTTCGACGCTGCGCGTGGTGCGGGTGAACAGCGCGTCGCCGAGCAGCCGCTCCAGGGTGCGGACGTCCCGGCTGAGCGCCTGCTGCGCCACGTGCAGCAGGCCGGCGGCCCGGCCGAAGTGGAGCGTCTCGGCGGTCGCGACGAAGCCCCGCAGCAGGCGGGGGTGCAGATCGACGGGCATGGCGGCAGATTAACAACACCGTGTTGTGAGTGCGACGGAACAGGTGTTGGACCGCGGACGGGACGCCGGGCGAGGCTGGGGGCAATCCCCCACGACTCCCCAGGAGCCCCATGGCCTCGCGCGCCCTTTTCGCGTCCACCCCCGGCCCGTCCCTCCTCGCCTCGTACCGGCGCCTGTTCGCCGCCCCCGGCGCCGCCGCGTTCACGCTGGCCGGGCTGCTCGGCCGGCTCGCGCTCTCGATGACCGGCGTCTCGCTCGTGGTGCTGATCGCCGAGCGGCGGGGCTCCTACGGCCTGGCCGGCACCGTCGCGGCGGCCGGGCTCGCCACCGGCGCGATCGGGATGCCGCTGATCGGCCGGCTGGTCGACCGCCACGGGCAGGCGCGGGTGGCCGTCCCGGCGGCGCTGTACAACGCCGTGCCGCTGCTCGGCCTGGTGCTCTGCGTCCGCCTCGGCGCGCCCGACTGGACCCTCTACGCGTGCTGGGCGGCCTGCGCCGCCGCACCCAACCTCGGCGGCATGGCCCGCGCCCGCTGGGCGCACCTGCACCGGGACGACCCCGCCGCCCGGCACGTGGCCAACTCCCTCGAACAGGCGCTGGACGAGCTCTGCTTCATGGCCGGGCCGGTCCTCGGCATGCTGCTCTGCACGACCGTCGCGCCCGAGGCGGGGCTGCTCACCGCCGGGACGCTCGGCACCGCCGGCACCCTGCTGTTCGCCGCCCAGCAGCGCACCGAGCCGCCCCTGGCGGCCGGGAGCCCGGCCGCACCCCGTCACGGCTCCCCGCTGCGCACGCCCGGACTGCGCGTCCTCGTGCTGACCTTCCTCGCCACCGGTGCGGTGTTCGGCTCGACGGAGATCACCACGGTCGCGTACGCCGACGCGCTCGGCCACAAGCCGGTCGCGGGCGGGCTGCTGGCCCTCGTGGCGGCCGGATCCTGCGTGGCCGGGCTGCTCTTCGGGCTGCTGGCGCCGCGCTCGGCACCGGGCGTGCGCTTCCTGCGCGGGATCGCCACGATGGCGGCGCTGCTGCTCCTGCCGCTCGCCGCCGGGCTGGGCGGGGCCGGGTTCGGCCTGCTCGGGCTCGCGCTGTTCGCGGCCGGCACCGGCACCGCGCCGACCATGGTGACGGGCATGACCCTCGTCCAGGAGCTGCTCCCGCAGCGGCAGTTGAACGAAGGCATGGCGGTGGCGGTGTCCGGCATCGTGATCGGGATTTCGGCGGGCGCGGCGATCGCCGGGACGGTCGCCGAGCACGCCCCGCCCGGCACGGGCTATGCGCTGCCCGCCGCTGCGGCCGGGCTCGCCCTGCTGATCGCCCTCGCCGGGCGGCGCCACCTGGCGCGGCCCGGCGGCCGGGCCGGGGCAGCGGAGAATTCCGAACGGACTGTCGGTGCGGCGGGCTAGGGCGTGTCTTTCGGCTCAGGTCAGAGGGCCGCGGCGTCAGGGTGCGTGCATCGCAAGGCGGAGGAGGGAGTCCATGCGGAGCATCGGCGACCGACGACAACGCGGCGAGGCGCGTGCCCTGGCGTCGCGGCACCTGGCCTGAGCCGACAGACACGCCCTAGCGTTCGGACATGTCGACCATCACGTACGTCCGCGGCGACGCCACGGCGCCCCAGGCCAAGGGCGTCAAGGTGATCGCACACGTCTGCAACGACCTCGGCGGCTGGGGGAAGGGGTTCGTCCTCGCCCTGTCGAAACGCTGGCCGGAGCCCGAGGCCGCGTTCCGGCGCTGGCACCGGGAGCGCGCGAAGAACGACTTCGGGCTGGGCGCGCTCCAGTTGGTGCAGGTCGAGCCGTACGTCTGGGTGGCCAACATGGTCGGCCAGCGCGGCATCCGGACCGGGCGCTCCACCGGGGTGCCGGTGCGGTACGAGGCCATCGACACCGCACTGGCCGCCCTGGGCGAGCGGGCGGCCGGACTGGGCGCCTCCGTCCACATGCCGAGGATCGGCTGCGGGCTGGCGGGCGGGCGCTGGGAGCGGGTCGAGCCGCTGGTGCGGGCCCGGCTCGTGGAGCGGGGGGTGCCGGTGACGGTGTACGACTACTGAGCGGTCTCGGAGCCGTCCACGCGGTGCGCTTCGACCGGCCAGGTGTACTCGTACTCGGGCAGCACGTGGCCGCCCGGGAACACGCCCTCCTGCTCGGCCGTCCGCCGGCCGCCCTCGCGCTCGTAGAAGGCGACCGCGCGGGTGTTGTCCCGCAGCACCTCCAGGTACAGCGCGGCCCCCGGGTGCCGTGCGGCGACGTGTGCGCGTGCCTCGGCCAGCAGGGCGCGGCCGATGCCGCCGCCGGTGCTGCCGGGCCGGACGTGCAGGTTGTCCAGGAGCACCCGGCCGTCCGGCTGCGGCACGAGGTAGGCGAACCCGACGACCTCACCGGCCCGTTCGGCGATCAGCAGCTCGGGCGTGTTGTCCGGGCCGCCGTAGTCGACGGTCAGCCGCAGTTCCCACAGCTCGCGGCGCTGGGCGGCCAGCCCGTCCCCGAGCGCCTCGGCGGGGACGATCCCCCGGTACGCCGTGCGCCAGCTGAGCGCGTGGAGGTCCGCGACGGCGCCGGCGTCGTCCGCCCCACCGCGCCGGATGGTGGTCTGCTCGGAACCGATCATGTGACGAGCCTCCCACACCCGCGGAGTTGAACATGTTCAATCCAGCCCGCTACAGTTCGAGCATGCTTTTGAACGCGTTCGAAATGAGCGGGGGCGGAGCGGCGGCACCGGATGCGGAGGGGGCATCCGGTGCCGCGTGCACCGACACCGGGTGGAACCTGGTCTCCGGCTAGGCTCGTGGCGTGGCAGACCTGGAAGCGAGCAACGAACCGGACGGGACGACCGGAGCGGGAGTCCCCGACGGCACGGAGGAGACGGCGGCGGCCCCCGCGGCGGCCGCCGCACCAACCGCCGAGTCGCGGGGCAGCCGCGCCCAGCCGAAGACGGACAAGAGCGAGGCCACCAGGGCGCTGATCCTGGAGACCGCGATGCGCCTCTTCCAGGAGCGCGGCTACGAGAAGACCACCATGCGGGCCATCGCCACCGAGGCGGGAGTCTCGGTCGGAAACGCTTATTACTACTTCGCGGCCAAGGAATTCCTGATTCAAGGGTTCTACGACCGGATGACCTACGACCATGCGGCCGACGCCCGGAACCGCATGGCCCATACGCGTGACTTCGCCGAGCGCCTGGAGATCGCGCTGGTCTCCTGGCTCGACACGGCCGCGCCGTACCACGAGTTCGCCGCGCAGTTCTTCCGGACGGCCGCCGACCCGACCAGCTCGCTGAGCCCGTTCTCCAACGAGTCGCACCCGGCCCGGGCGACCGCCGTCGCACTGTTCCGCGACGTGCTGCAGGGCTCGGACCTGGCACCGAAGCTGGACGCCGAGCTGGTCGAGCTGCTGCCCGACGTGCTCTGGCTGCACCTCATGGTCGTGGTCCTCTACTGGGTCTTCGACCGGACCGAAGAGACCGAGCGGACCCGGGAGTTCGTCCGCCGCTCCACCCCCATGGCGGCCCGGGTGATCAACCTCTCGCGCTACCGGGTGTTCCGGCCGATCGTCCGCGATGCCAAGGGCCTCATCCAGGACTTCATCCTGCCCACCATCGGGAAGACCGCCATCAAGTAGGGCGCCGCACACGGCGCCTGGGAATGCCGGGACCCGGCCCACTCGCAGGTGGGCCGGGTCCCGGATCGCCCGGGCTCAGAAGCTGTCCGGGTTCCAGGCCAGCAGCGGGGTGCGCAGCAGCAGGTCGGCCGCGGCGGCCGCGCCCGGGCGCAGCTCGGTGACGAGACCGGCCGCGGCCAGCCGCGGGAGCGTCTCGCCGCCCAGGTAGAGCGCGCCCAACTCGGAGGCGCCGAGGGCGAGATCGGCCGCGTCGTCGGTCGGCGTGCAGCGTCCGGTGCCGTCGGCGGCGACCTCGATCGCCCAGCGGCCGGCCGCGAAGCCGAGCCGGTCCTCGACCTCCAGCACCACGCGCCCGGGCGCGCCGTACGTGCGGGCGTTGAAGGCCGCCTCGACGTCCAGCACCCGCAGCCAGGTGAAGTCGGCGTTCTCCACGTACGGGGTGGCGGCGCGCGGGTCCTGGAGGAGCAGCGGCAGCGGGTCGTCCGGGCCGATGTTCTCGACGACGACCTTGCGCACCCAGTCGACGGCGAGCACGAACCGCCACAGCTCGGCCGCCGTCGCCCGGTCGAGGGCGAGGAAGTCGACCACGGTGAGCGTGCAGTTCGGGTAGCTGCCGTCCCAGGTGTCGTCGACCCGGTAGGCCACCGCACCGGTGACGGTGCCGTCGGGCGCCCGGTGGACGGCGACGAACGGCTCCTTGAACTCGAAGCCCGGCACCTTGATCTCGCCGGTGTTGCGCTTCCACCACAGCTCGTCGCGGGCGAGCGCGCCGGGCTGGGTGAGCCGCCAGCGGTCGTGGAGCTCGGGCCCGGTCTTGCGGATCTCCTCCATGGTGGCGAAGTCGATCCGCCCGCCCGGGACGGTGGGCAGGCCCTCGCGCAGGCCGCGGGTGCGGTTGAGGTCGACGTTCCAGCCGTGGCCCCGGGTGGCCGGGCCGAAGCCGTAGCGGCCGTAGATGTTGTACTCGGCGGCGATCAGCACGGCGACCGCGCAACCGCGCCCGCGCGCGGCGGTCAAGTCCCGCCGCATCATGGCGCTGAGCAGGCCGCGCCGGCGGTGGGTGGCACTGACCGTGACGGCGGTGACGGCGTCGGCCGGGACGGTCGCGCCGCCCGGGACCGTCAGCTCGACGTCGAAGCTGCGGAAGGTGGCGACGCAGCGGCCCTCGTCGAAGCCGCCGAGCACCCGCCCCGGCTGCCACTGCAGGCGGCGGAAGTCGGCGGCGCTCTCCACGTGCGAGCGCAGGAAGCCGAGGGCGAGCGCGCGGTCCCACGCGGCGACCTCGTCCTCGGAAATCGCGCGGATCTCAATCCCGTTGACCGTCTCGACGGCCCCTTCGTCGGTCGTGTTGCCCATGGGGCCACGGTACGACCGGGCCCGGATGGACGGCATCTCATTTATTCGTGCCCGATCCGTACACGACCCGCCGTGCTCACCGCCGTGCTCACCGGGTGTGCTCCCCCGGCCGCACCGCCCAGTGCCGGCAGTGCAGCACGCGGTCCGCGAAGTCGACGTCGCGCTCGCCGAGCAGCCGGAACCCGAGCGCCCGGCAGATGCCGTTGGACGGCCCGTTGGTCACGGCCGGGAACGCGTGCACCTCGCCCCAGCGGCCGTCCCGCGCCGCCGCGTCCAGCAGCTCCCGGACGGCCGCCTTGGCGAGCCCGCGGCCCTGGAACTCGGGCAGCACCATCCAGCCGACCTCGGAGAGGGCGGCGCCGTCCTCCTCGTGCGACCAGAGCGCGATCCCGCCGGCCATGACCTCCCCGGCGCCGTCCGGCACGACGATCGCCTTGACCCACGACCGGTCCTCGGCGACCAACCGCACGTCCTTGCGCAGCCGCTCGGCCACCGCCTCCTCCGGCAGCGGCCCGCCCAGCTCGGCCATCATCACGGGGTCGCACCGCATCCGCACGTACGTCCCGGCATCGCCCTCTTCGACATCCCGCAGCCGCACCAACGCCTCCTCGCCGACGATCGGAACCCCACGCTAGCGGCGGCCACCGACAAGACCGCCGGAACCGGCCGGTCGGCGGCTCCCTCCTGGGCCTGCCGCTCCCTGAGCCCCTACGGGCGGGCGTAGAAGTCGGGGGTGCCCATGATCCAGAGGCTGGCCTGCTTGACCGGCATGCCGACGCGCGGGGCCTCGATCATCTGGTCGTCCCCGATGTAGAGCCCGACGTGGTGGATGTCGGCGGCCCGGCCGGTGTCGGTCCAGAAGACGAGGTCGCCGGGGCGCAGGTCGCGGTAGCGGACGGGGGTGCTCTGGGCGTACTGGTCGGCGGCGAAGTGGTTGAGCTCCCGGCCGCCCTCGCGCCAGGCCATCATCGTCAGCCCCGAGCAGTCGTAGCCGGCCGGGCCCTCGCCGCCCCAGATGTACGGCAGGCCGATCTTGGAGCGGGCGAAGGCGACGGCGGCCGCCGCGCCCTCGGCGGACCACGGCCGGGCGGGCGGTGCCGCCGGGGTCGCCTGGGCCGCAGCCGCGGCGGCCGCCGCCTCCGCCGCGGCCTGTTCGGCCGCCGCCCTCTCGGCCGCGGCCCGGGCGGCGGCCTCGGCCTCGCGGACGGCGATCGCCTCCAGGGCCTCGTGCCGCTGACGTTCCAGTTCGACGGTGGTGTGCCGGGCGGCGGCGAGGTCGGCGAGCAGCTGCTCGCGGCGGCGGCCGATCGCGAGGACCTCGCCCTGCTGCGCCGCCAGCCGTTCCTCCGCCCGGCCGCGCGCGGCGCCGACCTCGGCGGCGGCGCGCCCGGCGGCCTCGGTGGCGGTCCGGGCCGCGTCGGAGGCGCGGCCCGCGGCGGCGGCCGTGGCGGTGGCGGCGTCGAGGATCTGCCGGGTGCGCTCGCTGGCGACGCCGATCGCGGTGGCGCGGTCGCCGAGCTCGCGGGGGCCGCGCGCGCCGAGCAGGGCGTTGAGCGCGGCCAGTTCGGCGCCGGCGCCCTGCCGGTACGTTTCGGCGGCGAGCTGGGCGGCGTCCTCGACGGCGGCGACCCGCTCCGTCTCGGCGGCGGCCGCCCGCTGCGTGGCGGCGGTCTCCTCGGTGCGGGCCCGGGTGAGCGCGAGCTGGGCGCCGTTGTAGGCCTCCACGGCCTGCTCGGCGCCGCGTCCGGCCCGGTCGAGCTCGACCCTGGCGGCGGCCAGCCCGGCCTCGATGGCCCCGGCCGAGGCGGCCGTGCGGTCGGCCTCGGCCCTGGCCCGGTCGACGTCCTCGGCGGAGGGGTACGGCTCCGGCTCGGCCCGGGCGGCGTGGGCAGCCGGCAGCAGCCCGAGCACGGCGGTGAGGGAGAGCAGGAGGGTCGGCAGGAGCCTGCGCACCACGGGACGTCCCTTTCGCACGGACCGGACGGGTCCCGGGTCGGACGCGTCGCGGTCGGACGGGTCACGCGGTCGGACGCACCGTCTGCCGGGCGCGCCGCCGGACGGACGGGCGGCGCAGGATCGGGAGGCGGCCGGGCGGACGGCCCGACGATGTGTCCAGGGCGTGACGAAGCGGTCACTCACTGCTCATGTTCTCAAGTCCGCCGTCGTTCACACACGGAATACGCACCGCCGGCCGGGTGAGCATCGGATGATCCGATCGGCGACCGACTCCAGCCGCGGACTAGCGGCGGATCCGGCGGGTGTGCGTCCGCAGGTAGGAGTGGCGCTCGGGCCGGGGCTCCAGCCCGGTCGGCCGCACCGCGTACGTCCGGCTGCGCCCGGCCCGGACCGTCCGGCGGCGCTGCTGCGCGCCGCGGCCCCGCCCGTCCCCGCCGCCCGACGCGCCGTACGCCTGGCCCTCGTGCGCGCCCGCGGCGGACCCGGCGGCGCCGGTGCCCCCGGCGTGGGCGGCGGCCGAGCGGCGGTCGGCGAGCCGCGCCGACCGCCGGGCCAGCGCCCGGGCGGCGTGGGCGTCCAGGTGGGCGGTGGCCCGGGCGGCCATCCGCTCGGCCACCCGGTGGGCGGCGGGGTGGTTGGCGGGGACCTTGTCCGGCGCGCCGGCGATCAGGTCGAAGAGCCAGGTGCGGGCCCGGTCCGCGCGCCGGTGGAGGAGTCGCTCGCGCCGGAGCGCCCGCGCCCTGCGGCGGGGGCGCGTGGCGTACCGCCAGCGGGCCCACGGGCTGCTCGGCCGGGCCAGCCGGATCGCGCCGATCCAGGAGAGGCCGGGGACCATGATGCCGAGCAGGCCGGTCCACAGCTTGCCCTTGATCAGCGTGATCACCGAGGCCAGGGCGTTGACCGAGATCACCGTGATCAGCCCCCACCTGGTCTCCTGACCGGGCACCACGCCGAGCGGCACGTAGCCGACCAGCAGCAGGGCGGTGAACAGGATCCCGAAGATCACCGCGTCCACCGACTTGCGGCCCTGCTCCCCCCAGTACACGTCGTCCAGGTGCAGGATCAGCGCGAACTCGTCCAGCACCAGACCGCAGCCGATGCCGAAGAGCAGCCCGAACACGTCGATCCACGGGTGGCCGCCGTAGGTGGCGAACACCCCGATCCCCCCGACCAGCAGGAAGCCCAGGCCGAACACCATGTGGTGGATGTGCAGGCCGCCGGGCGTGACGTTGCCGGGCCACCACCTGACCTGGGCGCGGATCATCCGCACGCTGAACCGGATGAACACGAAGGAGGTGATGAACCCGACCAGCAGCAGGAACAGCGGTTGTTTGTGCGCGGCGACGATGTGCTCGCGGTAGCTGTCCAGCAGTGTCGTCATGGGTCTTACCTTCGTTCCTGGTCCTGCGTCCTGCCCGCCGTGACGTGGCCCGGAGCCCGGCTCCGGCCCAACACCCCGTCCAACGGCCGGTCAGAAGCCCCGGGTGCGCTTGGCGGCCCGGCGGGGCACGACCGGGTACAGCGAGGGACGCTCGGCGCCGACGGGCAGCTTCATGAACAGCCGGGCGATCTCGCCACCGAGGTTGACCCCGATGGCCAGCGCCATCGCGATCGCGGCGGCCCGGGTGATCGACACCAGCCCGGCGCTGGAGTGCCCCTGGGCGAAGGCCAGCATCCCGAGGTAGAGCGCCGAGCCCGGCATCAGCGGGCCGATCGCCGCCGTCACGTACGGCAGCGCCGAGCCGCTGCGGTAACGCGCCATCAGCTGGCCGAAGAGGCCCACCAGACCGGCCGCGACGCCGGTGGCCACTATCGGGGAGACGCCGCCGTTGTAGACCAGCACGCCGTA
Source organism: Kitasatospora sp. NPDC059408 (assembly GCF_042751525.1). Classification (NCBI taxonomy): domain Bacteria; kingdom Bacillati; phylum Actinomycetota; class Actinomycetes; order Kitasatosporales; family Streptomycetaceae; genus Kitasatospora; species Kitasatospora sp. NPDC059408. The sequence continues at coordinate 73,126 of NZ_JBHYWI010000035.1, read as the reverse complement.
GCTCGCCCAGCCGATGCCGCTGTTCACCGTCACGAGGGCGAGGGTGCGGCGGTCGGTCTGCAGCAGCATCGCGAACGCGAGGGTCAGCACGAGCGCCGCCACCATCTGGACCGGCGGGTAGCTGATCCCCACCAGGCTCTCGTCCGGCCGCAGCCGAGCCTCGAAGCCGACGCCCAGGTAGAGGATCAGCATCACGCCGATCACGATGCCCGCGACCAGGTAGATCACTTCGAGGAGGCGGGCGGCGGCGGTGATGTAGAAGCCGGTCAGGCCGTCCTGGACGGCGGCGACCAGCGCCCGCCCGGGCAGCAGCGCGAACAGGCCGCCGGTGATCACGACCGAGCCGCGCAGGCCCCAGTCGTTGAAGGACAGGATGATCCCGGAGGCGGCGGCCGGCATCGCCGCGGCGACGAACTGGTAGAACTCCGGCAGCCGGCGCCGGGCCAGCCCGGAGGCCAGCCGGTCGCCGAGCACGGCCGCGATGAACGCGCTCGCGAAGACCAGCCACCCCTTGTCGTCGACCCGTCCGCCGACCAGGAACGTCGCCGCGCCGGCCAGCAGACCGGTGGTCAGGGCGAGCAGCCAGGCCGGGTACGGGTGCCGGTTGCGCCGGATCTCGGCGAGCCGGCGGTAGGCGTCGTTGACCGTGACCTGCTCCGCCGTGATGTCCGCGACCAGCTCGTACACCGCGTTCAGCCGGGTGTAGTCGGAGGTGCGGCGGCGCACCACGCGGTCCGCGGTGATCGGCGGCTCGACCAGCGAGGGCTGGTGCGAGATGCCGATCAGGGTGAAGGTCACCTGCGGCTCGCAGTGGTCCAGCCGGTAGGCGTGCGCGATGCCGAGCATCGCCGCCTCGACGTCCTCGGCGGCCTCGCCGCTCGCCAGCAGCAGCTCGCCGATGCGCAGCGTCAGGTCGAGGATGCGGGGGACGTTCCGGGCCGCCGAGGGGTGCAGCTCACGGGCCGTCCGCTCGAAGGCGGGGCGCTCGGACATCGGGGTGCGCAGGAGCGTGCGCATCCGGTCCGGCCAGGGCGCCTCGCCGGGCGCGCCGGGGGTCAGGTCCGGGACGGGGATGCCGGTGGGCGGGGTGTAGCCGGCGGCCCGCCACTCCTCGGGCGTGAGGGTGTCCTCGGCGACCGAGCGGCGGCGCGGGCGCGCTTCGGCCGGGGCGGAGGCGGTCGAGGCGGTCGAGGACGTCGAGGTGGTCGAGGTAGCCGAGGCGGTCGAGGCGGTCGACCCGGCGTCCGGGGTCGCGTCCTCCTGCCGGGCGGCGGACGACCGCGAGGGCAGGGCCAGCGACGGCGAGAGCTGCGGCTGCGGAGCCACGGGCTCCGGGGTCAGCAGGCCCCTGGTCTCGGGGACGGGCGGGACGAGCGGCACGACGGTGGTCGGCTCGACGACCGGGGCCGGGTGGCCGAGCAGGCCCTCGGTGGGCGGCGCGTCGGAGGGGTGGACCGGCTGCACCGGCGGCGTGCGCCGCGCCTGGCGGGCCGCCCGGCCTCCCCTCGCCCGCTTGCCCCCGCCCGGTCGGCCCCGCTTCGGCACTTCCGCTCCTCGCCACCCCTGGTGGCACCGGGCCACCGATCGATCTCCGGTTACACCTTGCCTGATCGAACAGCTGGACGCACATGTACGTCGCGTCGGGTGACCTGCGCGGCAGGCTCCTACCCGGCGCGGTGGCCGGTGCCGGCGGACGCTCCGGAACGGCGGGCCCGGAGCAGTTCGACCGCCACCGGGATCACCGAGAGCAGCACGATCCCGACCAGGATCGCCTCGATGTTGTCCCGGACGAAGGGGATCCGGCCGAGGAAGTACCCGAGGACGGTGACACCGGCGCCCCAGAGCACGCCGCCGACCACGTTGAAGACCACGAACGTGCGGTAGTTCATCCTGCTCACCCCGGCCACGATCGGGGTGAAGGTGCGGACGATGGGCACGAAGCGGGCCAGCACGATCGCCTTGGGGCCGTGCCGGTCGAAGAAGGCGGCGGCCTTCTCGACGTTCTCCTGCTTGAACAGCCGGGAGTCGGGGCGGCGGAACAGGCCCGGCCCCACCTTGCGGCCGAACAGGTAGCCGACCTGGTCCCCCGCGACGGCGGCGGCCACGATCAGGGCGCAGACCAGCCAGAGCGGCTGGTGCAGGTAGGTGCCGCCGGCCACCAGCAGACCGGTGGTGAACAGCAGGGAGTCGCCCGGCAGGAAGAAGCCGATCAGCAGGCCGGACTCGGCGAAGACGATGACGAGGATGCCGATGAGGCCGAAGGCGGAGATCAGGCTGGTCGGATCGAGCCAGGACGGGCCGAGGGCGATGCTGGTCACGGGGGCTCTCCTGGGGATCGAGTCTTGGCAATGGAATGGTAAAGCAATTACCAAGACTCGATCCGGGTGGAGAAGGTTCCCCGGGGCTTCGGAGGCCGGTCAGAGGCCGTAGCGTTCGACGATGTCCTCGTGGTGGGCCACGTCGGCGCCCGCCGCCTCGGCCAGGGCGGGCCAGGCCAGGGGGTGGGGCCAGGCGGCGGTGAGGCGGTGGAGCAGGGCGTCGGCCTCGGCGGCGGAGGCCGTCGGCGGCACGCCGAGGGCCGCGTAGACGCCGGGCAGCATGCCGTCCTCCTCGGCCGGGTCGGTGATGCTGTACTGCTCCCCGCTGTACGCCCACACCGCGTAGCCGGCCTCGCCCAGGCCGTCCCGCAGGGCGTGCCAGGCCTCGTCGCCGGGCCAGCCGCCGTCGATCCAGTAGGTCGTGTACCCGGCCGGGTCGAGCAGCGTCAGCATCTCGAACGCCGGCCGCCACCGCACCCGCTCCGCCTCGGGGGCCTCGTCCCCCGGCGGGGGCTCCAGCAGGGCCGGGGCGAAGACGACGACGTCGCCGTGGTTGAGCGTCAGGTCGTCGCCGAGGACCGGGAGGACCCGGGCGGTGGCCGGGCCGGTGCGCAGGGCGGGGAGGTCGGCGGTGGAGCCGTTGGTCCGGGTGGTGCGGACGGTGACCAGCTGCCACTCCTCCTCCACCGGGCCCTCGGGCTCGTCGAAGTCGATGCCGAGCAGTGCGCCGGTGGAGCGGACGGCGGCCCAGTCCCGGTTGGCGGTGGCCGCGGTGATCAGGTGCCAGAGGTCGGGCTGCTGGACCGTGCGGTGCAGCTCCTCCTCGGGAGTGCCCTCGACGGGCAGCGCGTGCTCCAGGAGCTCCTCGTACAGCCGCTGCGCGGTCGCGTGGTCGCCCAGTTCGGTGGCGGCGCCGGCGGCGAGGCGGCGGGTGTTGATCCGGTCCGGGTGCTCGGCCAGGATCGCCGCGCAGTGCTCGACCACCTCGGCCCAGCGGGCCTCGGCGGCGGCCCAGCGGGCGCGCACCCAGTGCCCGTCGGCCGGGCTGGTCGCGGCCAGCCGGTCGGCGAGGCGGCGCACGCCCTCGCCGTCCCCGGCGTCGATCAGTACGGCGCCGAGCAGGCCGGGCAGGACGGCGTCGGCCGGGTCGGCGTCCAGCCGCTCCCACAACAGGTCGGCGGCGGCCCGGGCGTGGCCGAGCCGGCCGAGCACGGCGGCCAGTTCGGCCGCGAGGGCGGTGGCCCCGGCCTGCTCACCCCGGTACCGGTCCAGGGCGACGGAGAGCAGGTCGGCGCCGGTCTCGTGGGGCACGCCCGCCTCGGCGAGGTGTGCCGTCAGCTCCCCCGGCGGGACGGGCAGCTCGGGCTCCGGCAGCGCCTCGGCGGCGGCCCGCAGCCCGGCCACCTGCGCGGCCACGCCGTCGGTGCGGCGCAGATCGGTGAGCTTGCGCTCGCCCGTCGCGGCGAGCGTGCGAGCCACCGTCCGGGCGCCGCGGGCGACGGCGAGCCGACCCGCCGCCAGGAGCAGGTCGACGCACGGGCGGTGGGCGCCGGTGCCGTCGAGGTGGCCGACCCAGCCGGCCAGGACGGCCCCGAGTTCGGCGTCGTTCTCCCAGGCGCCGGCGGCGGCCAGCAGCTCGACCGTCCTGGTCCAGTGCTCGCGCAGGTCGGCGTGGCGCTCGGCGTCGTCGCGGGCGGGCAGCAGCGCGAGCGCCTCGTCGGTGCGGCCGAGCGTGGCGAGCGCGCGGGCCCGCAGCAGGGCGCCCCAGAGCCGGTCGTTCTCGCCCAGGGAGCGCCCGGCGGTGCGCTCGGCGCGCTCGGCGGTGTCGAGCAGGCCGAGGACCTCCTCGCACCGGCCGAGCCGGAGCAGGGTGCCGGCCCGGGAGTGGTGGTACTCCAGCGAGAGCCGCTGGCCGGCCGCCAGCATCCGGGCGCCGGCGGCGTCGAGGTGGGCCAGGGCCTCCTCGCCGCGGCCGTCGTCCTCCAGCGCGTCGGAGTACTCGCGCGAGAGGCAGTCGAAGCACGAGCGGGCGGGCTCGATCCGCTCCAGCGTCTCGCCGAGCACGGCGAGCCGCTCGGAGGCGTAGCCCGGTCCGTCCACCCGGGCGTGGCAGATCGCGAAGTCCTGCACCACGCAGACGGACTGCGGGCAGCCGGCCGTCTCCTCGCGGTGGGCGAACTCCAGCAGGTCGACCACCTCGGGCAGGGCCCGCTCGCCGTGGTGGCGCTTGTTCAGCAGGTTCTGCATCCGCCAGTGCCGCAGGTAGACCTCGACCCAGGGCAGGCCGAGCGCCCGGGCGGCGGCCAGCGCCTCCGGGAAAACGGCGTCGAGCTCGTCGTTGCGGCCCTCGTTGGCGTGGCCGGGCAGCGCGTAGATGGCCTCGGCCAGGCGGTGCTGGCCCGCGTCGGCCAGCTGCCGGTGGGTCTCGTGCACCCAGGCCCAGATGTCGGTCGTCATGCCTCGTCCCCCTGCGTCGTGCTGATGAAGAGTCTGCCGGGCGCCACTGACACCCGGCCGGTCGGCGGTCGGTCGGCCGGCCGGTCCGTCACGCGTCGCCGGACAGCTCTCCGGGGCTGTCCGGTATGTCCGCCGGGCCGGCCGGGACGGCGGCGGTCAGGGCGGAGACGGCGGTGCCGACGCCGGCGAGCGCGGCGGTGAGGTCACCGCCGGAGGAGCCGGTGGGCCCGGCCGCCGCCATGATCACCTTGAGCGAGCGGAGCAGCGCGGCCGCAGTGGCGCTGCCGGTGTGCCCGCAGCGGTACGCGTCGAGCAGGTCCCGCACGGCCGGGCAGGACAGGTTGAGGTAGAGCCGGGCCCGGACCTCGCCGTCGGTGCGGGCGGTGAAGGCCCGGGCGAGCCGCAGCGCGGCGGACGGGATGCGGGCGTCGGCCCGGTCGTCCTCGATCCGGGCCTTCAGCTCGGCCTCGCGGTCCGGCACCAGGACCAGCGGCAGGCCGGGCGGGTCGAAGCGGGCCGGGACCAGCTGCTCGCCCGGGTCGGCGAGCGCGCCGGCCAGCCAGGCCGCCTCCTCGGCGGGCAGCGGGCGCTCCGGGTCGCGGAACAGCGAGCGGTCGCCCTGCTCGCTGCCGAGCTCGACCAGCCGGCAGCCGCGCAGCTGGGCGTAGCGGCGCAGGAACGGCAGGACGGCGTACCGCTCGCCGCGGGCGATCGGCACCCGCATCGCCCGGTAGAGCATCTCCTCGAAGCCCCCGCCGCTGCCGAGCGCGACGTGCACCGCGCCCCCTCCGGCGGCGCGCAGGGCGCCCGCGGTCAGGTCGCCCTGGGAGGTGGGCACCGGGACGTCGTCGGCGAGCAGCGTGAACAGCCGGTCGTCGCAGAGCGCGGCGCCGAGGAGGTCCTGGCCGTGCCGGGTGAGGATGCGGCGCCAGGCGGCGGGCCGCAGCCGGGCGGTCTCGTACAGGCCGTCGACGATGGCGTCGGTGAGGGTCCGCTGGAGCGCGCGGTAGTGCTCGTCGCGCTGGAGGTCCTCGCGGCTGGCGGTGGGGGTGAGGCGGCTGGACTCGACGACGCCGCCGATGAACCCGGCCCAGCCGGGCAGGAGGTCGCGGGCGTCGTCGGCGAGCAGCATGCCGCGCAGGTAGACGGCGAGGTCGCGGTTGTCGCTGCTGCCGTAGGTGCCGCCGTCCTGGACCCACAGGAGGCCGATCGCGTCGGTGCCGCCGTCGACCGGCTCGACCGGGAAGGCGGTGAGCGGCTCGAAGCGGCGGCCGAAGGCGGCGGCGAAGCGCATCCGGGCCTCGTGCGGATCCCCGGCGGAGGGGCGGCGCCAGGGCACGTCGACGGCGTTGACGGGCTCCTCGTCGTCGCCGACGAGGACCGGGATCGGCAGCAGCACGCAGTACCGGGAGAGCACCTCGCGCAGGGCGTCCTCGTCGGCGAGGTGGGCGTGTTCGGCCTTGAGCGTCAGCTCGACGACCGTGCCGGGCTGCGGCCGGGCGGGCACCGGTTCGACGAGGTACTGCTGGCCGCCGCGGCTGCGGTAGCGGTGGCCGAGGCCGGGTTCGCGGTGGGAGGTGGTGGTGACGACGACCTCGTCGGCCACCGAGAAGGCGGACAGGAAGCCGAGGCCGAAGGCGCCGATCAGGTCCTGGTCGCCGGTGAGTTCGCGCAGCATCCGGGTGTAGCCGGTGCCGACGGTGGCGAGGTAGGCGTGGATCTCCGGCTCGGTGAGGCCGGCTCCGGTGTCCTCGACGGCGACCGTGCGGCGGACGGCGTCGCCGCGCACCCGGATCAGCCGGCGGTGGGCGCCGTCCGGGTCCTCCAGGAGGCGGCGGGTGTGCGAGTCGTGGGCGTTCTGCACGAGTTCGCGCAGGGCGACCAGCGGGGTGGAGTAGAGGTGCGTGGCGAGGACGTTCACCAGGCCGCCGAGGTCGACCTCGGTCGTACGCAGATCCTCGGCCGGGGCGTGGTCGGGCGGGAGACCTTCAGACATGGGAACCCAGTGTGCCAGTGCGACTATCCGGCGACCATTTCTTTCTCTCTGACGGTGCCTGGTCAACTCCGTGTTGACCGGCGGGTGTTGTCGACACCATTCGACCCCTCCACCAACTCTCCACCGCGCAGGAATACTTGACCGGAGATGTACGGGCCCGCCGACCCACCGGAAATGCCCGCACGATGACACCATCGGGGGAATTGCCACCCATTTGGTGGAGTTCGCCCGCTCCCCTGGTGAATGCTGATCACGCGACGTCAGGCAACGGCGCCACGGAGCGGCCACTCCGGATCGCGCCACATTTCGCAAGTCCAGCTCAGGGAGACCAGCGTGTCCCGTATTCGTGCAGCCGCCGCCGTCACCGCCCTCGGTGCCTTCCTCCTCGTCGGCGTCGGTGCCGCCACCGCACACGCCGACAACGCCGCCGGCGCGGACCAGCACTCCAACAGCAGCGTCGTGAGCAACACCGGCTCGAACAACATCATCGGCAACGTCCACGGGAACGTGGTCAGCACCCAGCAGACGGCCACCGGTTCGGGTGCGAGCAACCAGAACAACGGCCTCGCCGCGACCGGCAACGGCGGCAACATCGGCGCCCTGCAGGGCAACGGCAACCTGGACACCCGCGTGTACTACCCGCACGTCCTCTACTAGGCCGCGTCCACTGCCCTCGACGCAGCCTTGCCCCACACGGGCCGGCTGCCCGCCCCACCAGCGCGGGGCGGGCGGCCGGCCCGGCCCCTTTCCTCGCCCCCTTCAGGACGCGGCGCTCAGGACACGCCGAGGACGGCCCGGGCCAGCCGCAGGAGGCAGTCGCCGAGGTCCGGGCGGGCGCTGTGCGGGCGGTTCCGGACCCCGTCGTTGACCAGGGCGAACAGCGCGTGGACGCGGATCCTGGCCTCGGCCGCGTCGTACTCCGGCCGCACCCGGCGCAGCAGGCCGACCCAGGTCCGCAGGAAGTCCCGGCGGAAGTCCACCGCGACCCGGCGGTCGGGCGGGGCCAGCCGTTCCGTCTCGCTGAGCATCGCGCCCAGGTAGTCGCCGTTGCGCCGCGCGAAGCCGACGTACGCCGCCAGGCCGGCCGCCAGCGCCTCCTCCGGCCCGGCCGCGGCCGAGATCGCGCCCTCCACCTCGTGCCACAGGCGCTCGCGGCTGCGGACCAGCGAGGCGGCGAGCAGCTGCGCCTTGCTGTCGAAGTGCCGGTAGACGCTGGGGCCCGAGATGCCGACGGCGGCGCCGAGCTGGTCGGTGCTGACGTTGTCGAAGCCGCGCTCGTGGAACAGCCGGACGGCCGCCGCGAGCAGTTCCTCCCGCCGGGGCTGCCGCCCGGGGACGGCGGCGGGCGCGGCGCCGTCCCCGCTCCCGGAACCGGCGCCGTCGAAGGTCACCGCGAGGACGGCCGCGACCACCTCGCGCAGCACCGCCTCGGCCCGCCGGGGCTGCGGCGCCGCCGACTGGTAGGAGAGCCCGGCGCAGGCCGAGAGCGCCGACCAGCAGAGCAACTCGACGTCCGGCTCCGGCAGTTCCGGGTGCTCGGCGCGCAGGACGGCGCTCATGGCGGCCACGTCCGCCCGCAGCTCGCGGCGCAGGGCCGCCCGCCGGGCCGGCGGCAGCAGCCGGGCGTCGCGCTGCACGAGGGTGCCGAGCGGCCGGTGCCCGACGGCGACGACGGCCAGTGCGGCGCCCAGATCGGCGGTGGAGCCGGCGGCGCGCAGCCCGTCGGCGAGCGCGTCCAGGCCGAGCCGGACGGCGCGGTCGAGGAGTTCGGGCTTGCCGCGGAAGTGCCGGTAGAGGGCGGGCGCGGTGATGCCGACTCCGGCGGCGACCTCGGTCATCGAGACCTGGTGGTAGCCGCTGCGGTGGAAGCGGTCGGCCGCCACCGCGAGGATCTGGGCGCGCCGCCCCGGGGGCCGTCGGACCACCATGCTGCCGCCCCTCCCGCAGTCCCGCCGCTGCCTGCCCGGTCGCCACGGCGCCCGGCCGGAACGCCGAGGGAAGGCTAGCAAGGATTCACTTGTCATGGCCCTCGCCCAACGGCCACCGGGCGTCCGGCGCCGCGCCGACCCTGGACAGCCGAAGCTACCCGGGATTAACTTGTGAGGCCATCACCAGCCAACACCTGGCACCTTCAGCTGCACCTTCAGCCGCGACCGGCACCACCGAAGGGAGCGCCCGCGTGCGCCGCACCGTGTTCACCGAGGACCACGAGGCCTTCCGGGAGACCATCCGGGACTTCATCGCCAACGAGGTCGTCCCGGTCTACGAGAGCTGGGAGGCCGACGGCCACCCCCCGCGCGACTTCTACCGGCAGCTCGGCGCGCTCGGCGTCTACGGCATCGAGGTGCCGGAGGAGTACGGCGGCGCCGGCGAGAGCGGTTTCAAGTACCAGGCGGTGGTCGCCGAGGAGGTCGCCCGCGCGGGCGTCAGCTTCGGCTCGTCCGGGGTGCACACCGGGCTCGTGCTGCCGTACCTGCTGGAGTACGCCACCGAGGAGCAGAAGCAGCGGTGGCTGCCCGGCTTCGTCTCGGGCGACATCATGACGGCGATCGCGATGACCGAGCCCGGCGCCGGCTCCGACCTCGCGGGCATCACCACCCACGCGCGCCTGTCCGAGGACGGCACCCACTACGTCCTCAACGGCGCCAAGACCTTCATCACCGGCGGCGTGCTGGCCGACCTCGTCCTGGTCATCTGCCGCACCTCCCCGTACGACCCGGAGAACCGCCGGGCCGGGCTCTCCATCCTCTGCGTGGACACGGACTCCGAGGGCTACACCGTCGGCCGCAAGCTGCAGAAGATCGGCCTGCGCACGTCGGACACCGCCGAGCTGGCGTTCAGCGACGTCAAGGTGCCGGTGGAGAACCTGCTCGGCGAGGAGGGCAGGGCCTTCGCCTACCTGACCCACAACCTCGTGCAGGAGCGGCTCGCGATCGCGGTCGGCGCCTACGCGGCGGCCGCGGCGGCGGTGCGGTTCGCGGTGCAGTACGTCAAGGACCGCAAGGTGTTCGGCAAGGCCGTCGCCGAGTTCCAGAACACCAAGTTCACCCTGGCGGACTGCGAGGCCCAGGTGGTGGCGCAGCAGTCGATGGTGGACCGCGCGCTGGAGCTCTACCAGCAGGGCGAGCTGACCGTCGCCGACGCGGCCGCCGCGAAGCTGTTCTGCACCGAGTCGGCGTCCACCGTCATCGACAAGTGCCTCCAGCTGCACGGCGGTTACGGCTACATCCTGGAGTACCCGATCGCCCGGCTCTACACCGACAACCGGGTCTTCCGGATCTACGGCGGCACCAGCGAGGTCATGCGCAGCATCATCGCCAAGTCGCTCGGCCTGTAGGCCGGCGGCGGATCCACGACTGCGGCGGGCCGCACCCCCATGGCGGCCCGCCGTACCCCGTCCGGCGCCGGTGCGGCGGCTGCGCCGGACGGGTGAACGTCAGTTCGGCGAGCCGTGCTCGGTGCGCCAGGCCTGCCATCCGGCGGCGGAGGCCACCCGGGCCTCGTGCATCGCCCGTTGGGCCAGGGCGGTGGGCGGGGTCTCCCGGCTGCGCACCCAGTCGCGGCCCGCGGTGGCCAGCGCCACGCACACCATTGCCACCCCGGCCGCGCCGAGCGCCGCGCCGATGCCCGTGAGCATCGCGCCGCCGGTCAGCAGCGAGCGGTTGACCCGGAACCCGCTGAGGTAACTCTCGTTGGTCGCCATGCCTCCACGATGCGGGCACCGCGCGGGGCCCGCACGCCGAGCGGCTCCGGGTGCACGGGCCCGCACGCCGAGCGGCTCCGGGTGCGCGAGCCCGCCGCGTCCGCCAACCTGGGCTGACAGGCAGGAGGACGCCGCGATGCCCGATCTCGAACAGCTCGCCGTGGAGCACGCCGCGAAGGCCGCCGAGAGCCCGCACGGGCGCAGCGCCCACCTCGTGCTGCACGACGGGGTGCTGCGGCAGACCGTGATCGCCCTGGCCGGCGGCACCGCGCTGGACGAGCACACCCCGCCGACGGCCGGCAGCGTGCAGGTGCTGCGCGGCCGGGTCGCGCTGACGGTGGCCGGGCAGCACCAGGAGCTGTCGGCGGGCCAGTTGGCGCCCGTTCCGCAGGAGCGGCACGGGCTGCTGGCGCACGTGGACTCGGTGGTGCTGCTGACGGTCGTCACGACCTGACGGCCACCGCGCGGTCAGTACGCGGTCAGTGGGCACGCGGTCAGTGCGCGGCGGACTCCGGCACGCTCGCCGCGACCAGCCGCAGCCCGCGCAGGAAGTCCCGCCCGGACGGGGCGAGTTCGGGCGCGGCCAGCCACTGGGCGACGGATCCGGCCAGGAGGGCCTGGTAGAAGGCGCCGCGGGCGAGTTCGTCCGCGGTCTCCGGCACCTCGGGCAGCCCCTGGAACAGTGCGGCCAGGCCGAGCCGGCCCTCCTTCTGCGCCTCCGAGAGCGCCTGCGCCAGCTCGGGCGCGTGCCCGGCCTGCGCGAGCGCCTCGAACTGGGACGCCCAGAGGCCGCGGTGCTCCTCGAAGACGGCCTTGAGGCCCTCCCACACCGCGACGAAGCGCTCCTCGGGGTCGCCCGTGGCCTCGTTCGCGGCGTTGACCACGGCGCCCAGGGCCATGCCCATCTCGCCGATCGCCTCGATCATCGCCGCGTTGAGCAGCGCGTCCTTCGAGCCGAAGTGGTAGCCGATGGCGGCCAGGCTGACGCCCGAGGCGGTGGCGACGTCCCGGGCGGTGGTGCGCCCGTAGCCCTTCTCGTACAGGCAGCGCTTGGCGCCCGCCATGAGGTCTTCGCGGTTTCCCATGGCCCCGATCCTACGGAAGGACTGCACAGCTGTCTTGCACTGTCGTCTGACACTTTCGTCTCGCACGATCGATTTACACATTCGTACTAGACAAGTGTCTGAAACGCTCGTACGGTACTTCCCATGACCGCAACCACCGGCCGCGCAGGCCGTCGCGAATGGCTCGGCCTGGCCGTCCTCCTGCTGCCGACCCTCGTCCTCGCCATGGACATGGGCGTCCTCTTCTTCGCCGTCCCCTACATCTCCACGACGCTCGCCCCCAGCGGCACCCAGCAGCTGTGGATCATGGACATGTACTCGTTCCTGCTGGCCGGCCTGCTCATCACGATGGGCGCGCTCGGCGACCGGATCGGCCGCCGCCGGCTGCTGATGACCGGCGCCGCCGGGTTCATCGGTGCCTCGCTGCTGGCCGCCTGGGCCGACAGCGCGTGGCAGCTGATCGCCGCCCGGGCCCTGCTCGGCACGGCCGGGGCGACCGTGATGCCCTCGACGCTCGCGCTGATCCGCAACATGTTCCACGACCCCAAGCAGCGGCAGGCCGCGCTCGGCGCCTGGGGCGGCGTCCTCACCGCCGGCGCCACCCTCGGCCCGGTCGCCGGCGGCCTGCTGCTCGACCACTTCTGGTGGGGCTCCGCGTTCCTGCTCGCCGTCCCGGTGATGGCCCTCGTGCTGGTCGCCGCCCCCGCGCTGCTCCCCGAGTACCGCGCCACCGCCCGCACCGGCCGCTTCGACCTGCCCGGCGCCGCGCTCTCGACGGCCGCGATCCTGCCGCTCGTCTACGGCGTGAAGACCCTCGCGGTGGACGGCTGGAGCCCGCTGCCCGCGCTCGCCGTCCCGGCCGGACTGCTGCTCGCCGCCGCGTTCGTGTGGCGCCAGCGCACCGCCGCCGAGCCGCTGCTCGACCTCGGCCTGTTCAGGATCCGCACCTTCAGCGGGGCGATCAGCGTCAACACCGTCGCGATGTTCGCGATGATGGGCTTCGCCCTCTTCACCTCGCAGTACCTGCAGCTCGTCAAGGGCATGAGCCCGTTCACCGCCTCGCTCTGGTCGCTGGTGCCGAGCGTCGGCGTCGGCGCGGCGGTCGGCCTCGGCTCGGCGCTCGCCGGGAAGGTCCGCCCGGCGGTGCTGATGAGCGGCGGGTTCGTGATCGGCTCGGCGGGCTTCGCGATGATGACGCAGGTCGGCGCGGACTCGCCGCTCGCCCTCATCCTCACCGCGGCGGGCGTGCTGGCCGCCGGCACCGTCGGCACCATGACGATGACCGCCGAGATGGTCGTCTCCGCGGCCCCCGCCGAGCGGGCCGGCGCCGCCTCGGCCACCTCCGAGACCGCCGTCGAGCTCGGCAGCTCGCTGGGCATCGCGCTGCTCGGCGCGGCGGGCGCCGCGGTCTACCGCCACCAGCTGGACGGCGCCCTCCCGGCGGGCGTGGACGGCGAGGCCGCCCGCGCGGCCCAGGACACCCTCGGCGGCGCGGTCACCGTGGCCGCGCACCTCCCGGGCCGGCTCGGCACCGACCTGCTGGACACCGCCCGGGTCGCCTTCACGGACGGGCTGCACGTGGCGGCCGTCGTCGGCCTGGTCTTCACCCTCGGCGCCGCCGCCCTGGCCTACCGCCTGATGCGCCACCTCCCGGCCGCCGCCCCGGCCGCCGCCCCGGAGACCGCCTCCGAAGCCGTCAACGCCTGAGCCCCCCACCGGCCGGTGCCAACGCGCGTCATCAGGAGCCCCTGCCCACCCGGGCGGGGGCTCTTCGCCGTTCCAGGGAACCGATTAGGCTGACCACTGCCCCGCGTCGGCCGGTGCCCATACCCCTAAGCGCCGGCCCGTTGTGGAGGGGACCAGCCGTGTTCGAGCCGGGCCGGGGCGGGGGTCGTCAGCCGTTCCCCTGGTTGCGGAAAAGCGCCCCGCGAGCGCCGTCCCGGGTGCCAAGGTGGGGCCATGGTTGCTGATCACACGCGCGTGCGCGGGAGTTACGACACGGTGGCGGAGGAGTACCTCGAACGGATCGGGGACGAGCTGGCGCACAAGCCGGTCGACCGGGCCCTGCTCTGGGTGGTCGTGGCGGAGGCCGCCGGCGGGGTCGTCGCGGACCTCGGGTGCGGGCCGGGGCACGTGGCGGGGTGGCTCGCCGGGCACGGCGCCGAGGTCGTCGGGATCGACCTCTCCCCCCGCATGGTGGAGCTGGCCCGCCGCGAGCACCCGAAGGCCGAGTTCCGCACCGGCGACCTGCTCGACCTGCCCGCCCGGGACGGCGAGTTCGCGGCGGCGGTGGCGCTCTACTCGGTGATCCACCTCGAACCCGGCGAGCTGGCGCCCGCGTTCGCCGAGATGCGGCGGGTGCTGCGGCCCGGCGGCTTCCTGCTGGTCTCGTTCCACCTGGGCACCGAGGTGCGGCGGCTGGACGAGTGGTGGGGGCACCAGGTCGACGTGGACTTCCACTTCCTGCAGACGGACGCCGTCGTCGCGCACCTCACCGCCGCCGGGTTCGCCGTCGAGGCCCGGCTGGAGCGCGAGGGCCTGCCCGAGGAGGCCCCGACCCGGCGCGGCTACCTGCTGGCCCGGCGGACGGACTGACGCTCCACCCGGGGGTGGAAGCCCGCGCGTCCACCCCCGGGTCCGTGCGGGGCCGGGCGGGCAAGAGGACCGTGGTGGGTACGCGGCCCCCGTTGCGAGGCCCGTGCCCTGGTCCACGAGCGTCAGGAGCCCCACCATGTCCCTGCCGAGCCTGCTCTCCGTCCTCGGTGTCCTCGCCTGGGCCGGGTACGAGCTGCTGCTGCGCCGCCGCGACGACTCCGCCGCCGGCACCTGGCGCGCGGACGACCGCGACCGCGGCTCGACCCGGCTGCTGCTCGCCTGCTACGCCGCCTGCGTCCTGGTGATCGTCCTCCTCGGCCGCGCGTCGGTCGGCGAACTGCCCGTGTGGGCGCGCTGGTTCGGCGTCGCCCTGATCGCCGCCGGGCTGGCCCTGCGGGCCTGGGGCATGCGCACCCTGGGCCGCTTCTACACCCGCACCCTGCGCACCGTCGACACCCAGGAGGTCGTCCGCACCGGCCCCTACCGGCTGATCCGCCACCCCGGCTACTGCGGCAGCCTGCTGGTGTGGACGGGCTACGCGCTCGGCCTGGGCAGCTGGCCGGCCACCGTGGTCGTGTTCGCGCTGCTGCTGGCCGCCTACGGCTGGCGGATCGCCGCCGAGGAGCGCCTGCTGGTGGCCGCCCTCGGCCCCGCGTACGCGCAGTACCGGCGGGAGTCGAAGCGGCTCGTCCCCTTCGTCTACTGAGCCCCGCTGCTGAGCCCCGCCCCTGCGACCTCCGACCATGGCCCGCGACCGCGACCTTCGGCTGTGACGTTCGACACCCCGGCCGGGACGCACCGGCCGGGACCACGGCACTCGCGGTCCGCTTGAGCGGCACCCGCTTTTCGGCCAGCGTTTCCCGGCCGGTGTATCCGTTCCGCACCGGGGCCAGGCATACTGGCCGGACGGGTACTTTGCCCTCCCGTGACTCTAGACAAGAAGGGACCGGTGGCCAGGGATGCTGCGGAACGGTCTTGAGCCCTGGCACATCTTGGTGGTGCTGGCGGTCGTAGTCCTGCTGTTCGGATCGAAGAAGCTGCCGGAGATGGCCCGTGGCCTCGGCAAGTCGATGCGCATCCTGAAGGCGGAGACGAAGGCGATGCGCGAGGACGACACCCCGGCCGAGGCCGCGGGCACCGCGCAGAGCACCGCCCAGCAGCCGGCCGACCGCCCGGCCGTCACCCCGACGAACGTCACCAAGGCGACCGAGACCCCGCGGCCCGAGACGACCGCCTGAGTCCCGTCGGACCTTCCGGAGGCCCCCGGCACCGTCACCGCGACGGCGCCGGGGGCCTCCGTCGTTCCCGGACGCCCCCGACTGGCCGGTCACCGTGATCCGTTGTCTCCTGGGAGGCACCGACCGGACGAACGGAGTCGCGGCATGCCGACCGACGGGCCGGGCGCCTCCCCTGACGAACCGCCCGGCGAACCACCCGACGAACTGGCCGACCTGCGGGCCCGGCTGAGCGCCGTCGAGGCCCACGAGGCACGGCTCGCCGAGGAGTTGCGGGCCCGCCCGCCGCGCCACCGGGTGCGGTCCGCGTTCGCCGTCCTGCTGGTCCTGCTGGCCTGCCTGCTGACGCCGCTCGGCGCCGTCGCCGTGTGGGCGAAGTCCGAGGTCTCCGACACCGACCGCTACGTGGCCACGATGGCCCCGCTCGCCCGGGACCCCGCGATCCGGGCCGCCGTGACGGACCGGGTGACCGACGAGATCGTGAAGCAGCTCCCCGTCGACTCGCTGCTCGACGACGTCGCGCCGGACGACCGGCCCGTACTCGGCGCGCTGCTGGGCAGCATCGGCCAGGCCCTCGGCGACGGGATCGCCGGCTTCGTCCACACCCAGGTCCAGCGCGTCGTGGACAGCGACGCCTTCGCCACCGTCTGGACGGACGCCAACCGGGAGGCGCACGCCGCGATCGGCCGGATGCTGACCGGGCAGGGCGGCGGCGCCGTCGAGCTCAAGGGCAACACCGTGGTGCTCGACCTCGCCCCGCTGATCGCCCGGGTGAAGACGGCGCTCGTCGACAACGGGCTGTCCATCGCCTCGAAGATCCCGGAGATCCACACCTCGTACACGCTGGTGCAGTCCGACGCCGTCCCGAAGGTCCGCACCGGCCTGCGGCTGCTCGACGTGGCCGGCTTCTGGGTGCCGGTCCTGGCCGTGGCCTGCGCGACCGGCGGAGTGCTGCTGGCCGTCCGGCGCCGCCGGGCGGTGGTCACGGCGGCGCTCGGCATGGCCGCCGGGGCCCTGCTGCTGGGCATCGGGCTGAGCGTCTTCCGGGCCGTCTACCTGGACGCGCTCCCGGCCGGCGTGGACCAGGCCGCCGCGCACGCCGTCTACGACACCCTCGTGCGCTACCTGCGCTCCGCCGTCCGGGTGGTGGTCGCGCTCGGGCTGCTGGTGGCGCTGGGCGCCTGGATCAGCGGCTCCGGGCGCCGGGCCGGGACAGTGCGCGGGATGTGGCGGGCCGGACTGGGCGCGGTGCGGCGGGTGGCCGAGCGGGCCGGACTGCGGCTCGGGCCGGTCGGGCGCTTCGTGCACCGCTGGAAGGCGTGGCTGGGCTGGGCGGCGGTCGCGGGGGCGGCACTGGCCTTCGTGCTGTGGGACCGTCCGACGGCGCTGGTGACGCTCTGCCTGGCGCTCGGGCTGGTGGGCGCGCTCGCGGTGCTGGAGCTGCTGGACGAGCCCGGACGGAGCACGCGGGCGGGCGTCCAGGGGGCGGCCGGGGGAGGCTGAACGGGATGTCCGAGAACCCGCCGCCACCTGCCGACGTACGGGCCTGGTACTGGCTGCTGGGCTCGTTCACGCTGCTGATGGTCGGGTACTTCACGCTGCCGCTGGAGTGGTTCGGCGACCGCCGGCCGGTGGTGAGCTGGGGGGTCTTCGTGGGGGCGCTGGCCGGGCTGACGGGGACGCTGGTGGCCAAGATCGTCGGTGTGATGCGCGGGACGGCGCAGCGCCCGGTGGTCTGGCTGATCTTCCTGATCTGCCTGACGATGACGATCTACGCGGCGACGTACTACGTGCTGGGCGCGCGCAAGGCGGAGTTCAACGGGCTGGAGACCCGGCTGGACGCGCTGTACTTCACGGTCGTGACGATGGCGACGGTCGGGTACGGCGACATCACGCCGTCGGGGCAGGCGGCGCGGCTCGTGGTGGTCCTGCAGATCGGGTACAACTTCGTGTTCCTCGCGACGGCGGCCGGCACGCTGTCGCGGGCGATCCGGTCGAACGTCGAGAACCGGATCCGACGGCAGGGCTGATCGGGCGGATGGGGCTGATCGGGCGCGGCGGGCCTGTGCACGCGACCCGCCGGGCGTCCGGTCGGGTCAGTCGTCCTCGTGGGGAGGGGTCGCGCGCAGGGCGGTGACGACGCCGAGGACGACGGTGGCGATCGCGAGGGCGAGGAGGACGGCGAAGGCCGCCGCGATCAGGAACCGCACGGGGTGCCCCGCTCCCGGCCGACGTCGAGGAGGAGGGAGAGGAGGTTGAGGAGGGTCGAGGCGGGGGCCGTGTTGAAGCGGACGAGGACGCGGCCGTCGATGGTCTTGTCGGTGCAGGCGGAGGGGAAGATCAGGCCGAACTCCCGGCCGCGCTCCTGGACTTCGGCGAGCAGGGTGCGGATGTGGTCGTCGCTGTAGCCCCGGATCCGGGGATCGGTCGGCAGCATCGGGCGCCGGCGGCGGGCGGCCATCAGGCGGCGTCCAGCTCGCACTCGAACCACACGGACTTGCCACGCTGCTGCGGGTCGACGCCCCAGCGGTCGGAGAGCCCGGCGACGAGCTGGAGGCCCCGGCCGGACTCGGCCAGTTCGGGGAGGGAGCGCTGCTGGGGGAGGGTGGGGCTCTCGTCCGCGACGGAGACCCGGAGGGTGTTGTTGATCGCGATGATCTCGACGACCGGCGCGGGGGTCTCGCCGTGCCGCCAGGCGTTCACGAGGAGCTCGGCAAGGGCGAGTTCGGCATCGGCGATGGCGGAGGGCGGCCAGCCGGCGCGGGTCATGGCGTCGCGGAGGGACTGGCGACAGATGGTGAGGGAGGGCGTGTTGAGGTGACGCATGGGAGAACTCCCGAGGCGTGAGTGAACGTGGACGGATACGTCACCGTGAGCCAGGTCGGATCGAGGCATGACTGCTCTGCGGTGCGACAGGGGTGCATTACTGACGACCCGTCGGATCGATGTGACATCGACCATAGCGCAAGGGGACACAAATTTTAGACTCTCGCCGGGAAGTTCCACCTTCCGTGGCTGCCCGGCCCCTGAGCCCTGCGGCACACTGATCTCATAACCCGCAGAGAGGACGCCATGCCCCTTCGACCGAACCCGACGTTGCGTCAGCGGCGCCTGGGCACCGAGCTGCGGCGGATGCGGGAACAGGCCGGCCTCGGCGGCAGCCAGTTGGCGCGAGAACTCGGCATCCAGCCTGCCCAGATCACGCAGATGGAGAGCGGAAAGAGTGGGATCGGCGTCGAGCGGCTGCGGACCATCGCCGCTGTGTGCATGTGCACCAACCAGCCCCTGATCGACGCGTTGGCCGACATGGCCTCGGAGCGCACGAAGGGGTGGTGGGAGGAATACCGCAGCACCCTGACCATCGACTTCCTTGAGGTGGCAGAGCTTGAGGGTCACGCCAAGCGGATCACGTTCTGCAACACCGTCTACATTCCTGGTCTTCTCCAGACCGGAACCTATGCATCGGCAGTGTTCGCTCGACTTGTCCCTCCGCTGCCGCCACAAGAAGTCGAGACCCGGACGGACTTCCGCCTCAGGCGCCAGGAAGTGGTCAGGTCGGGGACAACTCCTCTCCGCGCCTTCATCCACGAGGCCGCTCTGCGCATGCAGTTCGGTGGACCGGTAGTGCTCGCGGATCAACTCGCAGCCCTGCTCGATGACTCTGAGCGCCCCGGCATCTCCGTTCGCGTGGTCCCGTTCGCCGTTGACACCTTCCCTGGCGCCGGCGAGAACCTCACCTACATCGAGGGACCGGTCCCCGAGCTGGACACAGTCGAGATGGACGTCTCCCAGGGCGCTCTGTTCTTCGACTCGCCGGCGAACCTGGCCAAGCACCGAGTCATCTTCTCCAGCTTGGACTCCACAGCCCTCACCGAGGAACAATCTCGCGACTTCATCCGATCCATCATGAAAGAAGTGAAAGCCGCTTATGCCTAGCCTGGAGTGGCAGAAGTCCAGCTACAGCGCGTCGAGCAACGAGTGTGTCGAGATCCGTACGGCCGGTGGGGCGATCGAGCTCCGCGAGTCCGACGACGGCGAAACCATCCTCCGCACCACCCCTCCTCGCCTCGCCGCGCTCCTCCGCGCCATCAAGGCCGGCGAACACACCCGGTAGCGGCCCGGCCCGCAGCGGGGCTCCCGGCCGGCGCGCGGTGCCCGAAAAAATCTTCGCGGGCCGCGGCAACCTTTCCGAGGGCGGTGACAACTGGGTGGTGTCCGGACAGGCGGTCTGGTCAAAGGCACCGGCTGAAAGAGAGCATCGCCATGTTCGCTCACCCATCCACCTCACCGGAGGCGTCGTCCCGCTCTGCCGAGCCAGGCCGGAGGCAGAAGCACCGCAGCCGTCGGTTGTACCAGCGTCGGAGTCTCTGGGCGGCCGTCGGCCTGGCGGTCGTGGGCGGTTCCGTGGTCGTGGTCAACACGGCCTCGGCGGGGACCGTGGACACGAACGCCTGGTACGTGCTGGTCAACCGCAGCACCGGCGAGGCGCTGGACGCCCCCGCCTACGCCACGAACGACGGTGCTCCGCTGGCGCAGTGGAACCGCAACGGCGGGACCAACCAGCAGTGGAAGTTCATCGACTCGGGTGACGGGAACTACCGGCTGCAGAACCGGAACTCCGGCAAGGTGCTGGACGACTACAACTGGTCGAGGACCGAGGGCTCCGAGCTGGTGCAGTGGAGCGACCTGAACGGCGCCAACCAGCAGTTCCACATGGAGAACTCGTCGGACGGCTACGTGCGTCTGATCAACCGCTTCAGCGGCAAGGCCGTCGAGGTCCCGGGCGGCTCCAAGACAGAGGGGAGCCACATCGCCCAGTACCACGACTGGAACGGCCCCCAGCAGCAGTGGCAGCTCGTCCCGGCCGGCAGCGTCAGCGGCGCCGGGAACGCGGGGAGCTCCGGCAGCGGCGCCACGCCCACCACGCCTGCTGCGCCCACCACGGCCGCCAAGCCTTCCGCGCCTGCCAAGCCCGGCGCCGGCGTTCCCGCGAGCCAGGCTCCGAGCGGTACCCGCCCGACCTCGGCAGCTCCGGCCGCCCCCGCCGGCGGTGGCTCGACGAAGACCTTCATGGGCAGCAACACGGTGCTCGTCGGCGGCATGATGAACGAGGCCTCGACGAGCGCCGCGCCGTTCGACATGCGCTACGCCTACGTGCACAGCCAGCCCGCACCCTCGTCGGACTACTACTCGGCAGCGCTCTGCAAGGCCGCGTGGTCGAGCTGGTGGGGCTGCTGGAGCGGCGAGACCACCGCGCCCGGCTTCTACGTGACCTGGAACGACGACCACGTGACCAAGGCGACGTACCAGGGCAAGCCGCGCCCGCAGAAGAACTTCTGGACCTGGTACTCGCTGCGCGACCTCGGAGACCTGGCGGGCCAGGGCGACGGTCCGGGCGAGGTCGTCGCCATCAACAGGGCCGACCTGCTCACCCGCTACATGAACGACTACCGCTTCTTCCTCCAGAAGATCGGCAACTCGCAGGACGCGATCGACATCGAGCCCGACTTCTGGGGCTACGTCCGGTCGCTCGGCAACCCGCACCAGATCGCCGCGCAGGTCAAGGCCGCGAACCCGACGGACTGCGGATCGCAGGAGAACAGCGCCGTCGGCCTGGCCCAGTGCCTGATAGCGATGGCGCACAAGTACGCGCCGAACACCGGCGCCGGGTTCCACCTCACCTGCTGGGACTGGACCAGCAACATGCAGAAGTGCGTCAACGACTACACGGACCTCGGGGCGAAGAACGCCGACTTCCTCGTCGCCGACGTGGTGGACCGCGACGCGGGCTGGTACGCGCTGCCGGCGAACGGCGGCCGTGACACCTTCTGGAACGACCAGAAGGCCACCGCCGCACTGGAGTGGTACAAGACGATGGCCGAGTCGGTGGGCAAGCCGGTCGTCCTGTGGCAGATCCCCCTGGGCAACATGGCGCAGAACAACACCTTCGGCCACTACAAGGACGACAAGGTCGACTGGCTCCTCTCGCACATGGACCAGGTGGCGAACGCGCACGTCGCCGCCCTCCTGTTCGGCCCGGGGCAGCAGGAACAGACCACGGTCGAGTCCGACGGCGGGAACCTGATCAACAAGACGACCGCGTACCGCAACTCGGGCGGCACGCCCCTCAAGTAACCGTCCGCAGCCGGGAGCAGGAAGTCGGCCCGTCCGACTTCCTGCTCCGCACATCAGCCGTGGCTGGTGTCGATGACGCAGAAGACGTTGCCCTCGGTGTCGGCGAGCACCACGAAGTCCGGGTCCTCCGGGTACAGGTCCCAGTCGACGTCCCGGGCGCCCAGTGCCAGCAGCCGCTCGACCTCGGCGGCCTGGTCGGCGGCGTCGCGCGCATAGAGGTCCAGGTGCACGCGCGGGTGCCGCTGCACGGGCGATTCGCTGAGCCCGAGGGCGAGTTGGACACCCGTACCCGCCGCGGGTTCGAGGACCGTCCAGTCGTCCTCGACCAGGCCGCCGCGCGGCACGTAGTCGAGGGCGGCCGTCCAGAACGCGACGGCGCGGGCCATGTCGGAGACGCCGAGGACGAGGGATCCGATGGTCAGCATGGGCCCATTGTGGCCCTGGTCGTTTACTGGCGCTCCAGTCATCCGGGTTGCTTCGCCTGGCTGCGGCGGGCGTAGGCCCGGGCCGCGCGCACCCGGTCGCCGCAGCGCACCGAGCACCAGTGCCGGGCGGCGTGGGTGCGCACCAGGAAGCGCGTGCACGGGCTCGCTCCGCACGGGGCGAGGCGTTCGGCGTCCGGGCCGGTGAGCAGGTCCGCCGCGTCGGCGGCGATCGCGGCCATGGCGTGGTCGGCGATCCGGTCGGCCGGATGGACCGCGGCACGGTACGGCCCGCCCTCCCCGTCCCAGTGCAGCAGTGCGGCCACGGGGGTGGCGGTCAGCGCCGCGTTGACCGCGTCGACGGCCTCGGGCGGCGGCACCGTCCCCCCGCTGCGCGCCGCGAGGAGGGTCCGCAGGTGGGTGCGCAGTTCGCGCAGCCGTCCTGCGCAGGGCTCGTGGAGCACCGCGTCAGCGCCGGCCAGCCCCCGTTCGACCAGCCACTGAGTGGCGGCGGCCGGGGTGGCCAGCAGGTCGAGGCGGCCGGCGGGCAGCACGAGCTCGCTGTTGGCGAAGTCGAGGGCGACGTACCGGTCCGCACCCGCCGCAGGTGGTGGAGGGGCAGTGGCGGTCTCGCCCGGGGCTTTCATGACGCTCACGGTTCTCATGCTAAACCTTGCACTCTTCCGTGATGGCCAGTTAGGTTTCATCACGTCAAATTCCTCAGTTACCCGTGAGGTGAACCCAGCATGGCGACCATCCGCGCCTTCGGCGGCCCGACCACGCTCATCGAGTTCGGCGGCCTGCGCTTCCTCACCGACCCGACCTTCGACGGGCCCGGCGACTACCCGACCGGCAGCGGCTACGCGCTCACCAAGACCGCGCCCTCCGCCACCACCCCCGCCGACCTCGGCCCGGTCGACGCCGTCCTGCTCTCCCACGACGAGCACCCGGACAACCTGGACGCCTCCGGCCGCGCCCTGCTGCCGACCGTCCCGCTCGTGCTCACCACCACCAGCGGCGCCGGGCGGCTCGGCGGCACCGCACGCGGCCTCGCCCCCTGGGACTCGGTGGAGTTGACCCGCCCGGACGGCGGCACCGTCACCGTCACCGCCGCGCCCGCCCTGCACGGGCCCGAGGGCTGCGAACCGGTGATCGGCCAGGTGATCGGCTTCGTGCTGACCGCCCCCGACCTGCCGACCGTCTACGTCAGCGGCGACAACGCCTCGCTGCCGCTGGTCAAGGAGATCGCCGACCGCTTCGGCCCGGTCGACACGGCGGTCCTGTTCGCCGGCGCCGCCCGCACCCGGCGCTTCGACGGCGCACTGCTCACCCTGGACAGCGCGCAGGCCGCCGAGGCCGCCGTCCTGCTGGGCGCACGGCGCGTCGTGCCGGCGCACTTCGACAGCTGGGGGCACTTCACCGAGGGGCGCGAGGCACTGGAGGCCGCTTTCGCGGCGGCGGGGCTCGGCGACCGCCTGGACCTCTCCTGACCGGCAGGACCGGCAGGACCGGCAGGACCAACGAACAAAACCACCAGGCCGAGCAGCACCACCGCCCGCAGAGTCGTCGCCTCAGTCGTTCTGGTTGTCCGCCTGCGTGTGGAGGGCGGTGAAGAGCGCGCCGAGGCGGGCGTTCCAGTCCTTGGTGGTCGGGCCGTCGATGGCGTGCCGCTTGCTCATGTCGCGGACCACCTTCTGGGCATCCTTCAGGTCCTGGGCCGCGTCGTCGGGGCTGCCCTCGTTGAGGCGCGCCGAGGCATCGTCCAGGATGCGCAGGAGCTCCACCTGACCGCCGCGGTCCTTTCCACCCACCTGGGTCTGGGCGACGGCCTGGCGCAGCGCGTTCAACTGCACGGCAGGCGGCTGGTTGCGCGGGACGGTCGGGGTGGGGGCGGGCAGACCGGGCACGGTGGTGGGCGCGGCGCTCGGGCCCGGGGCGGTCGTGGCCGGCGCGGGCGCCTGGGTCGCGGGTGCGGCGGCGGCCGGCTTCTTGGCGGCCGCGTTGCCCGGCGGCGTGTCGAAGGCCGTGAGGGCGATGGCGGTGACCCCGGCCAGGCCGGCCACGCCCAGGGCGCCCAGGACGAGCGGCTTGCGGCTGCGCGCGGGCCTGGCGGGCGCCGGGGGCGCCATCGGGACCGGCGCCATCAGGGAGGTGGCAGCGGGAGCCTGGGGCGGGAGCACGGTGGTGTGCTGCTGGTTCGACGGGAGCGGCGGCAGCATCTGGGTGGGCGCGGCGGTGGCGAGCAGCTCCGCCGTCGGGTCGCCCACGGCCAGCCCGGGGACGGTGGCGAGGAGCTCGGCCCGCGCCGCGGTGGCGTCCGCCGGGCGGTCGGCCGGGTTCTTGGCGAGCAGCCGCAGCACCACGGCGTCCAGCGCGGGCGGCAGCCCGGGACGGCGCGCGGACGGCGGCAGCGGCTGCTCGCTGACGTGCTTGAACGCGATCGCCACCGGGGTCTCGGCGGTGAACGGCGTCCCGCCGGTCAGCATCTCGGTCAGCACGCAGCCGACCGCGTAGAGGTCGGTGCGGCCGTCCAGCGCGGAGGCGGTGGCCTGCTCGGGCGACAGGTACGCGGCCGTCCCGAGCACCGTGGCGGTCTGGGTCAGGTTGTTGGAGGAGCCGGCCCGGGCGATGCCGAAGTCGACGACCTTCACCCCGCCGTCGTCGGTGATCATGATGTTGCCCGGCTTGATGTCCCGGTGCACCAGCCCGGCCGCGTGCGCGACCGCGAGCGCCTCGCACACCGCCGCCGCGATGCCCACCGCGCGCTCCACCGGCAGCTGCGGCTGCTGGGCGAGGACGGCCGCCAGCGAGCGCCCGTTCACCAGCTCCATGACGATGTACGGCGAGCCCTGGTCCATGCCCGAGTCGAAAACCATGACGACCTTCGGGTGCACCAGCATCGCGGCGTGCTGCGCCTCCCGGGAGAACCGCTCGGCGAAGCGCGGGTCGTCGGCGAGGCCCCCGTTGAGGACCTTGACGGCCACCTGGCGTCCCAGCACGCGGTCCACCCCGCGCCAGACGGTGGCCATGCCGCCGACGCCGAGTATCTCGACGAGTTCGTAACGCCCGTTGAGCGCCCGTCCGATCACCTGGAACTCCCCTCACGCCGGGCCCGGGGTCCCGGACCGCCTCGTGCACCCGTGCACGATAGCCGCCGGCGTCCGTGCCGCCCGGCGCGGTGTCCGGGCCGGTCCCGGCCGAGGCCGCCGGAGGACTCCACGCGCGCCGTGGTGGCGGCGGTTCCGCCTGCCTGCCACGAGGCTCGCCTGCCGGAAGCCCGCCTGCCGGGAAGCCTGCCTGCCGGGAGGCCCGTCTCCCGGGAGGGGGAGGCGGCCGGGGAACCGGGCAGCGGATCCCCGACCGCCCGTTCGGGGTGTGTGTGGCCCGCCCGGACTGCGGGCGGGCGGGCCACACGTTCCGGGCCGGCCGGGCCGGCGGCGCGTCCGGGGTGAGCGCCTGCCGGTCCGGCCGGGGGCCGGCCGGGTGGACGGTGGGCACGGGGGAGCCGACCGGCCACCCGGGGTCTCGGGTGGTCGCCGCGGCGCCGCGGGTGTCGCGGTGCCGCAGGTCCTGCGGTGGTGCTGGCTACTGCGGTGGTGCTGGTTACTGCGGTCCTGCGGTCCTGCTATCCGGGTGGGCGGCGGGCCCGGGGGGATTCGCCCACCGCCCACCCGGAGTCCTGTGGGTCACCCCTGGGCGGCCTGCCGGTCCTGCCCGCTGGGGCGGACGTCGGGCAGTGCGGGCGACGCCGGGAGCGTCGGCGTGGTCCGGCCGGGTTTGGGCCCGCCACCGTTGGTGGTGTTCCCGCCGCCGTTGCCGCCGGAACCGCCGTTGCCCTTGCCGCCGTCGACGCCGCTGCCGCCCGCGGCTCCGGAGCCGTTCGCGTTGCCACCGCCGGAGCCGGCCGCGCCACCGGAGCCGAAGCCCTGGCGGTCGTCGTGCGTCGGCTGCGGGGTGGCGCTGCGGTGGGCGTCGTCGCCCGCCCGGCCGAGCGCCTCCCCGCAGTAGTCCTCCACCTTGTCCGGGCCGCCCGCCTCCTCGACCAGCAGGG
Organism: Kitasatospora sp. NPDC059408; assembly: GCF_042751525.1. NCBI lineage: Bacteria > Bacillati > Actinomycetota > Actinomycetes > Kitasatosporales > Streptomycetaceae > Kitasatospora > Kitasatospora sp. NPDC059408. The sequence continues at coordinate 47,150 of NZ_JBHYWI010000035.1, read as the reverse complement.
TGAACACCGGGTCCAGGACCAGCTGGCTCGGGTGCTCGCCCTTGCCCTTCCGGTCGGTGAACGTGTGGCAGAGGGCGACCATCGCGGCGGACGCGGGCTGCGTGGCCCGCCCCGTCGGGGAGGGGGTCCCGGGCGTCGGCGAGGCCGACGGCCCGAGACCCTGAGCGCCTCCGCCGGAGCCGCCGGCGGAGGGGCCGTTGTACGGCCGGGCGGACTGGCCGCCCGGCGTGGTGGTGCCCGGCCCGTGCCCGGACGTGGGCAGCGCGCCCGTGGCGCCGCCGCTCGCGAGGGTGCGCTCGGGCTCGGTGCCGCTGCCGATGGACAGGTTCCCGGTGCCGGCGGCGACCGCGACCCCGCACAGCGCCGTGGCGCTCAGCACGGCGGCAACGGCCTTCGTGCTGAAGGCCCTGGCGAGGGCGGCGGTTGCCATCGGTCGTCTCCGGACGGGTGCGGTCGTTGCGGTCGTTGCTACGGGGTCGGACGCGAGACGGGCCTCCCGGAACGCGGTCAGGGCGGCCTGCTCCCCGGTCAGCTCGGCGGCCGTCGCCGGGGCGGCTGCCGCGGCGAGTACCCGGGCGACCTGCCCGGCGGCGTCGCCGTCCGGTCCGGTGAGCGAGGCGTCCTGCCCGGCCGACGGGCCGCCCACGGCACCGCCGAGCAGCTGCTCGGCGGCGTCACGGTCGATCCGACGGGATCGGTTGGTGCTCATCTCATGTCCTTCAGCGTCGCGGCCCGGCGTTCTGTCACACCCTGCGGAGAAACTTTTTTCGCGGCCTTCCCGGCGGCCCTCCCGGAGGGTGTCCCCGGCTCCTGTCCGGCCGCCCGCGCGGCCGGGATCCCGCGGTCGGATCCCGGCCCTGCGCCCGGCCCCTCGCCCGGCCCGAACGACTGCTCCAGCAGCTTGGCGAGCCGCCGCAGCCCCCGGTGGGCGGCCATCCGGACGGTGCCGGCCCGCTTGCCGAGCACCTGCGCGGCGCTCTCCGCGTCCAGCTCCATCACCACGCGCAGCAGCACCGCCTCGGCCTGGTCGCGCGGCAGCCGGGAGATCAGCGCGAGCGCGTCGCCGGTGCCGACCCGGGCGAGCGCGGCGCCCGCGGTGTCGTCCCCGGCGGACAGCTCGGCGAGGTACTCGAACGGCAGGTCGGCCACCGGGCGGCGGCGCCGGGCCCGCAGGTGGTCCAGGGCGCGGTTGCGGGCGATGGTGGCCGCCCAGCCGCGGAAGCCGTCGCCGTCGCCGGAGAAGCCCCGCAGGTCGCGGGCGACCTGCAGCCACGTCTCGGAGGCGATGTCCTCGGCGTCCTGCACGTCCTCGGGCCGGCCCCCGACGAGGACCCGCAGGTAGCGCAGCAGGCCGGGCTGGACGGTCCGGAAGAGGAGCCGGAACGCCTCCTCGTCACCGTCCTGCGCGGCCCGCACCGCCTCGGTCAGGTCCGCGGGAGCGGGGGCCGGGCCCGGTGGCGGGGCGGCGGGTGGTACTGGTCCGGACCGGCCTTCGGGGCTGCCGGTGCCCGCTCCGGGGCGCTCTGCACTCTGCACCCGCCACATCATGCGCCATCCGCGCGGCGCGGGCGGGCCCGACCTTGGACCGGCCCGCCCGGGGCCCAAGGTCCCGCGGACGACCGCCCTTCGCCCACGGCCGCGGCGGGGCCGCCAGGCCTACGTTGTCCGTGGGCGAATCGACCGGGCCCGCCGCCGCCTCGTGACCGCAGCCCCCGTCCGGGGCGTGCCGTCCGTCACGCCCGCGCCTCCGTGCGCCCCCGCCCCACCGGCCTGCGCCGACCCCGCGCCCGGCCCGCCCGCAGCCACCCGCAGCCACCCGGAAGGACCTCCATGACCGCCGCCCGCGAGCTCCACGCGGCGGGGCTGCGCGACCACCTCGCGCCCGCCCTGCGCGCCCTGGGCCTCACCGGGTGGCGCCGCACCTTCAGCCTCCCGGACGAGACGCACTGGCTGCTGCTCGGCCTGGTCGAGGCGCCCGCCGCCGACCGGGTCCGCTTCACCTTCGGCCTCAGCGTCGTCCGCCGCGCCGACTGGGCCGCCGCCGGCCTGCCCGGGCACCGGCCCGACCCGCGGACCGTCCACGGCATCGAGACCTGGCGGGCCCGGATCGGCGAGGTGCTGCCGGTCGGCGACGACGTGTGGTGGGAGGTGCTGCCCGGACCGCGCTGGCAGGTGGCGCTGGACGACGCGGCGGCCGCCGTCCGCCACTACGCCCTCCCCGAGCTGCGCCGCCGGGCCGAGCGGGACCGCACCGGCGCGGGCGAGGCGTACCTCTCCCCCGCCGACCTGGACGACGTCAACGCCGCGCTGCTGACCGCCGCGGTGCCGCGGATCCGGCGCGCCGAGCTCGTCGCCGGGGTGCTCGTCCTGACCGGCGCCTGGACGAGGGCCGACGCCACCGCCCGGGCCGTGCTGGAGGGCACCGCGCTCGGCTTCCTCTCGGCCGGGGACGAGCGCTTCCACGGCGTGCGGTGTGCGGACACGCTGGGCCGCGAGCTGTGGACGTTCACCGCGGCCGAGGGGTGAAAGCACAGGTCACCGGCCCTTCCCGGCACCCCGGCGAAGGCGGTGTCATGACGCGCACCATGACGTCTGTCATGCGGATCAGGCAACGGACGGCACTGATCTGACGGAGGGTCGCGCCGGAAGACTGGAGGCACGACGCGGGCACCGGCCCCGCGGCCACCAGCGGGGAGGAACCCACCATGAGCCAGACCCTGAGCGCCGTCGCCACCGAGGCCGCCACCACCCCGGCCGGCGCGGAGAAGCAGCCGAACCCGGTGGGCTCCGCGTTCCGCCCGCTCCTCCTGGACGTCGCCGCCCCGCTGGCCGGCTACTACCTGCTCCACTCGGCCTTCGGGATGAGCGAGTTCGCCGCCCTCGCCTGGAGCAGCGCCGTCCCGGCCGGCCGGACGGTCTTCGGCCTGCTGCGCGAGCGCACCCTCAACCTGTGGGCCGCGCTGATGCTGGCGGTCAACCTGGCCGGCCTGGCGCTCACCTTCCTCACCGGCGACGCCCGGATGATGCTCGCCAAGGACGGCCTGCTCAGCGGCAGCGTCGCGGTGGCCGTCCTGGTCTCCGCCCTCGTCGGCAAGCCGGTGATGACCCCGGTGCTGATGCCCTTCCTGACCAAGGGCAACCACGCCCGCGCCGCCGCCTGGCAGCGGCTGGCCGGGGGCCGGGCGGCCGCCTCGCGCTCCTTCCACCGCCACGAGCGCGTCTTCTCGGGCATCTGGGGCACCGCGCTGCTGGCCGAGTGCACCGCCCGCGTGGTCGGCGCCTTCACCCTCCCCGTCCCGACCATGGCCTGGCTGTCCACCGTCTTCCTGATCGGCGCCATCGTGGCCGGCTCGATGCTCGGCCAGATCGCCGCCGAGCCGATGGAGAAGCTGCTCACCGCCGAGACCGAGGCCCCGACCGCCGCCTGACCTGTGCCTCTTCCTCCCGAACGTCCGAACAGCGGGTTTCCGCCGGTCGAACGGCGAGGAACCATCCGGATCTCCCGATAGTCCTTCATAACGAGGGGGTAACGGGCCCCCGGACGACGAAACGGGGAACCCTGTGAGCGAGCGGAGCGAGCGAGCCATGAAGAGGTGCACGTGGGTGAATGCCCCTGCCGAGCGCAGCGAGGTGGGAGCATGAACCGGACGCACGCGCAGACCACCACCGAGGACCGCACCCTCGTCTGGGACGGCTGCCTGAACGTCCGCGAGCTGGGCGGACTGCCCACCGTCTCCGGCCGCCCGACCGCCCGCGGCGCGATCGTCCGGGCCGACAACCTCGACCGCCTCACCGCCGAGGGCTGGGACGCCCTCCTCGACCACGGCGTCCGCACCGTCGTCGACCTGCGCAACGCCGAGGAGCACAAGCCGCTCCTCCCCCGCCCCGAGGGCGTCGAACTGGTCCGCGTCCCGCTGGACGAACTCGCCGGCCCCGCCTGGTGGGAGACGTACGGACGGCTGGACGGCACCCCGCTCGCGCTCCGCCCCTACCTGGACCACTGCCCGCACGCCGCCGCCGAACTGGTCACCACGGTGGCCGGCGCCCGGCCCGGCGGCGTGGTCGTCCACTGCGGCGCCGGCCGCGACCGCACCGGCCTCGCCGCCCTCCTCCTGCTCGCCCTGGCCGGGGTCCGCCCGGCCGCGATAGCCGAGGACTACCTGCTCAGCGGCCCCAACGTCCGTCCGCTGTACGGAATGCTGGGCCTGCCGGACCAGTACCGCCGGATCGACGCGGTGCTCGCCGAGGCCGGCACCACCGCCGAGGCCGCCCTGGCCGACACGCTCGACGGCTTCGACCCGGCCGGCTACCTGCTCGCCGCCGGGGTCACGCCGGCCGACGTCGCCGCCGTCCGGGCCCGGCTGGTGCCCGCGGCCTGACCGCCGTCCGACCGCCGTCCGACCGCCGTCCGACCGCTGCCCGACCGCCGCCGGAGCCGGTCGTTCACCAGAGCCGGTCGTTCACCAGAGCCGGTCGACCGTCCCGGGGTGGAGGGCGATCCGACGGTGCGGGAAGTCCGCCCGGTGGCGCTCGGCGCGCGCGGTGAAGAAGGCCGCCATCGTCACCTTGTCGAAGCCCTCCCGGTCGCTGGGGAACGGATCCTCCGCCGTGCCCCCGACCAGGACCGCGCCCGGCAGGCACTCCCAGCCCGCGCTCTCGTAGAAGCCCCGCAACTCGCGGTCGCAGGTGAACAGCCCGAGGTCCGCGCCACGCTCCCGGGCGGTGGCGCGGGCCGCCGCCACCAGCCGCCGGCCGTGCCCGAGGCCCCGGCAGGCCGGGTCGGTGACGACGGTGGACAAGCCGCTCGCCGCGTACGTCCGCCCGGCGTGGACGATCTCCTTGGAGAGCACGTCCAGCGCGGCCACCACGCGGGCGCCGTCCAGCAGCAGCATGGAGAGCGGGCGCAGGGCCGGATCGTGCACGGGCGCGGCGGACGGACCGGGCGGGCCCGGCCACGCCAGCTCCTGCAACTCGGCCACCCGCAGCTTGAGTCCGGCGGGCACCTCGGCCTCGGGCAGGGTGATGATCCGCAGGTCAGCCGCCATGTCCGACTCCTTCGCTCCACTCCGTCACCCGACCGCCCGAAGCCTACCCGGCAGTATCGTCAACTATCGGTTGACGATACAGGATCGACAACCTACGGTTGACGCATGGAGAATCCCGTTGTTCCCAGCACGACTCCGCTGCGCCTCGACGACCTGATCACCGCGATCAAGAAGGTCCACACCGACGCGCTCGACCAACTGTCCGACGCGGTGATCGCCGCCGACCACCTGGGCGAACTCGCCGATCACCTGATCGGCCACTTCGTGGACCAGGCCCGCCGCTCCGGCGCGTCCTGGACCGACATCGGCCGGAGCATGGGCGTGAGCAAGCAGGCCGCCCAGAAGCGCTTCGTCCCCAAGGACCCCGCCACCCCCGACGACCTCGACCCCAGCCAGGGCTTCGCCCGCTTCACCGACCGCGCCCGGCACGTCGTCGTGGTCTCGCAGGAGGAGGCCAGGAACGCCGGCAACGCCGAGATCACCGCCGAGCACCTGCTGCTCGGCCTGATCGCCGAACCCGAGGGCATCGGCGCCAAGGCGCTCGCCGCCCAGGGCGTCGGCGCGGAGGCGGTCCGCGCCGCCGCCGGCGCCGCCCTGCCGGCCCCCGCCGCCGAACTGCCCGCGCTGATCCCGTTCGACGCGCAGGCCAAGAAGGTGCTGGAGCTGACCTTCCGCGAGGCCCTCAAGCTGGGCCACAACTACGTCGGCACCGAGCACATCCTGCTCGCCCTGCTGGAGCAGGCGAACGGCACCGGCGTGCTCGCCGACCTGAACGTCGACAAGGCCGAGACGGAGACGTTCGTCTCGGAGGCCCTCACCGCCATCGTCGCCGCCCGGAGCGAGGACCCGAGGCAGCCCTGAACCACGGACGGGCCCCGCGACGGTCGACCGCCCCGGGGCCCGCGCCGCTCTCCCGGCGCCCCGTCAGAATCCCGACACGCTCGTGGTGACGATCCGCACCCGGCCGTCGACGGCCGCCTCCAGCGCGGCCCGCAGCCGCGCCGAACGGGACGGGCCGAGCAGGACGAGCGCCTCCTCGTCGGGGACCCAGCGGTAGTCGTCGAGCTCACCGGCCGGGACGGTCACGGGGGTGCCGTCCGGGACGGTGCCGAAGTCGAAGAGCAAGTGCTCGGCCGGGTGGTCGAGTTCGTTCGAGGGGTGGGTCCAGGAGATCGCCAGCAGGTCGCCGGCGGCCTTGACGATCCCGGTCTCCTCCTCCAGCTCCCGCGCGGCGCACTCGGCGGGCCCCTCGCCGAGGTCGATCGTGCCGCCCGGGAACTGCCAGTGCTCGCGGTACCCGGCCTTCACGATCAGCATCCGCCCGGACTCGTCCCGCAGCAGGCAGCCGGCCGCCGCGTAGATCCGCGGCAGGGACGCCAGCCACTCCTCACGGGACTTCAAAGGCTCAGCAGACACGGCGTTCCTCCTCGGCACGGTGCCCACAGCCGGTGGCTGCGGCAACGGTGGTCCCTGCGGCCCCTACTCTGCCACCGCGGCCGCCGGGCGGACGGACGCGGCGGGCCCCCGGGCGGACCACCCGGACCCGCGTACCCGAACCGGACCTGCGAACCTGCACCGGACCGATGATTCGCGACCGCCGGAGCGGTCCAACCCGCATGGAGACCAAGCGAACCACCACCGGCCGGACGCTCACCTGCGACCTCCGCGCGCTCACCGCCCCCGACCTGGCGGTCGTCGACGCCCTCGCCCGGCTGCGGATCGCCGCCGCCCGGCACGGCGTGGGCGTGCTGCTGCTGAACGCGAGCGGCCCGCTGCGGGAGCTGCTCGCGTTCAGCGGGCTGGCCGACGTCCTGCCCGTGGCTCCCCCGCCGCTACTCGGCCTCCAACCGGGCCGGGAGGCCGAACAGCGGGAAGAGCACGTCGGTGTCGAGGAAGTTGGTGAGCCCGGTGATCCGGCCGTCTGACACCTCGGGCACGATCAGCGCCCACGGCTCGTGCCCGCCCGCCGGACTCGGCCGGTACTGCGCGAAGGCCGGACCGCCGTTGGCCGTCACCGGGAGCAGGCGCGAGCCGCGGCAACCGCAGCCGGGGCCGAGCATCCAGGCCCGGATCTCGTCCTTGCCGCGCAGCCACATCGCGAACGGCGGCATGTTGAGCGTGACGTCCTCGTGCAGCAGCGCGGCCAGGCCCGCCATGTCGTAGGCCTCGAAGGCGCTGACGTAGCGGTCCAGCAGCGCGCGGTGGTCGTCGTCCAGGGCGGGCGCCGGGCGGGCGGCCGCGCCGTCGCCGGCGAGCACCGCGCGGGCGCGCTGGAGCGCGCTGTTGACCGAGGCCACCGTGACGCCGAGCAGCTCGGCCACCTCGGCGGCCCGCCAGCCGAGCACCTCACGCAGGATCAGCACCGCGCGCTGGCGCGGCGCGAGGCGCTGGAGCACCGCCACGAAGGCCAGCTTCACCGACTCGCGCTGCGCCGCCACGTCGGCCGGGTCGCCCGTCTCGGGCAGCACCCGGCCGTCCGGCGCGGGGCCGATCCACGTCATCTCGGGCAGCTGCGCGTCGCTCGCGGTGGCGACCGTCACCGGGCCGGCCAGGTCCATCGGGCGGGCCCGGTTGTTGCGGCCGTTCAGCGCGTCCAGGCAGACGTTGGTGGCGATCCGGTACAGCCAGGAGCGCAGGGCGGCCCGGCCCTCGAAGTTCTTGTGGCCGCGCCAGGCGCGGACCATCGTCTCCTGCACCGCGTCCTCGGCCTCGAAGACCGAACCGAGCATCCGGTAGCAGTAGCCGGTGAGTTCCGTCCGGTACCGCTCCAGCTGGACCTCGACCGGCTCCTCGGTGATCACGTCCGTCATCGTGCGCCCCCGTCGCCCTGGCCGCCCTTCGGCCGACGCAACGACCGTACCGCAGGGGTCCGACACGTCGACCCGGCGCGTTCCGGCGGCCGCCCCGACCGGACCTGAGCACGCGTCAGGGGCGGGCGCCCGGCGCGGACGCCCACCCCCGGCGGCAGTGGCGCCGCTCAGTGCGCGGAGTGCTTCTCGGCGCCGCGGTGCCGGTGGCCCTTGAGCTCGGCGTGCATCGCCGGAGCGGCGTGCGCCACCGCCGTCCCGGTGTCGCGCCCGCCGTGGCGGAACGCGTCGCCCGCGGCGTACCCGGCCGCCGCGCCGGAGGTGCCGCCGGTGCGGACGCGTGGAGCGAGCTGCTTGGGGCTGCTGGCCATGCCGCGGCGCTCCAGCAGGTCCTGGGTGCCCTGGCGGAGCTTGGCGGTGCTGGCGGGTGTTCGCTTGGTCATCGTCGGCCTCCCTTCGGCGGTCACCGACGGCGACGGACGTCGGCCGGTGGCCGCTCGGGCGCTGCGCTTCGAAAATCGGACGAGCGCTATGTCCGGATTTTATCCGGCTTGGGGCCGGGTGCCACCGGGAATCCGCACCCGGCGGCGGCGCCGCTCAGCCCATGGCCTCGTGGACGAAGCACCAGCGCCAGTCCTCCCCCGGCTCGTACGAGCGGATCACCGGGTGCGAGGAGGCGTGGAAGTGCGCGGTGGCGTGCCGCCCCGGTGAGAAGTCGCAGCAGCCGACGTGGCCGCAGTCCAGGCAGATCCGCAGGTGCACCCAGTCCCGCCGGCCCTCGGCCAGGCAGTCGGCGCAGCCGTCGCCGGGCGGGGCGGGCCGGATGGTCTCGGGGGCCATGGCGAGGTCTTCGCAGGCGGCGGTCATGCCCGCAGGGTAGTGACGCCCGCCCGGGGCGGGGCGCGAAGACACGCCCGAGAAGGGCCGCGGAGCAGCGGCTCACTCCACCCGGGCCGGGCTCCCGTCCGCCGTCCAGCTCGCCAGCAGCGCGAGTTTCTGCGCGGTCGGCGAGCCGGCCGGCGCCGTGAACGCGACCAGCAGCTGCTCCGGCGATCCGTGCACGCCCAGGGTCTCGTAGCCGAAGTCGAGTTCGCCGACCAGCGGGTGCCGGACCAGCTTCACCCCGTGGGTCTTCTCGCGGACCTGGTGATCGGCCCACAGGCGGCGGAACTCCTCGCTGCGCACGGACAGTTCGCCCACCAGCGCGCCCAGTTTGGCGTCCTCCGGGTGCAGCCCGGCGTCCCGCCGCAGGTACGCGACCGTCTCCGCGGCCACCGCCTCCCACTGCACGTAGAACTCGCGGGCCGCCGGGTCGAGGAACACCTGCCGGGCGGCGTTGGTGTCGCTCCCCGGACGGGACGAGTAGCCGTGCACCGCGTCCGCCAGCCCGTTCCACGCGAGGACGTCCATCCGGCGCCCCAGCACGAACGCCGGGACCCCCGCCATCATGTCCAGCAGCAGCCTGGTGCCCTCGCGCACCTGCTGCCTCCCGCGCGCGGCGGAGACGGCGGAGGGCTTCGGCGGGCGGGCCAGCGACCGCAGGTGCTCCGCCTCCACGTCGTCCAGGCGCAGCACCCGCGCCACCGCGTCCAGCACCGTGTCCGAGGCACTGCCGCCCCGGCCCTGCTCCAGCCGGACGTAGTAGTCCACGCTCACGCCCGCGAGCTGCGCCACCTCCTCCCGGCGCAGCCCCGGCACCCGGCGGCGGCCGTGCGAGGGCAGGCCCACCTCCTCGGGCTGGATCCGGGACCGGCGCGAACGGAGGAAGTCCCCCAGGCTGTTCTCCATGCCCGGCAGCGTAGTCCGGGGGACGGCGCGGGAGGGTGGTACTGCCGTTCCCAGGAAAGGAGTTCCCGGGTCCGTGGTTCCCGGGTCCGTGGTTCCCGGGAAGAGCTCGGCCCTGGGTAGCCGTCCACCGCCGCAGCAGAGTGGTCGTCGTCAGCCCGACCGCCCCAGCCCCGGAGCCTCCCGATGAGCTACCCCGCCCTCGCCACCCGCACCGCCGTCGTCACCGGAGCCGCCAGCGGCATGGGCGCCGCCACCGCCCGGCTGCTCGCCGCCGGCGGTGCCCGCGTCGCCCTGCTCGCCCGCCGCGCCGACCGGCTGGCGGACCTGGCCGCCGAGATCGCCGGGGCCGGCGGCCAGGCCGTCGCCGTCACCGCGGACATCACCGACCAGGCCTCCGTCGACGCCGCCGCCGAGGCCGTCCACGCCGCCTTCGGACCGGTCGACCTGGTGGTCAACAACGCCGGCGTGATGCTGCCCAACCCGCTCGACGACGGCCGCATCGACGAGTGGGCCCGCATGATCGACACCAACCTGACCGGCGCCCTGCGGATCGTCCGCGCCTTCACCCCCGACCTCGTCGAGGCCGCCGCCGAGGGCCGCGCCGCCGACCTCGTCAACGTCTCGTCCATCGCCTCGCACGTCGTCTTCCCCAACTACGCGGTCTACGGCGCCACCAAGGCCGGCCTCACCCAGCTGTCCGCGGCGCTGCGCACCGAGCTCGGCCCCCGCGACGTCCGGGTCAGCGCCGTCGAGCCCGGCCTCACCGAGACCGAACTCGGCGAGCACATCGACAACCCGGCCCTGCGCGAGCAGCTCGGCGGCATGTTCGAGGCGATCCCGGCCCTGGGCGCGGACGACATCGCCGACCTCATCGCCTACACCGTCACTCGCCCCCGGCACGTCAACCTGCGCCACGTCGTCGCGCTGCCCACCCGGCAGGCGTGAGGGGCCGCCGCGGGCCTCTCGGCTCACGGCGCGCCCTCAGGGGGGCATGGGAGCATGCCCCCCGTGGCAATCGTGACGGGGAGAACGGACGGCGGCACCGGCGGCGCGGGGGCCGACGGTGCCGGGACGGGCGCTGCGCCCGGGCACCTGCCGGGGCAACGGCCCCGGCAGACGGAGCGCGCTCCCGCGTCCGGGCCGGGCGGGGGCGTCCCTGCCCGGGTGCTCGACACCGGCCGAATACGGCAGCCGGTCGCCCTCGTCCGGCTGCTCACCGGCCTCCTCGCAACCGCCCTCACGCTCCTGCTCGCCGACTACGCCCGCGCCACCACCAGCGGCCTGGCCGCCGACATCTCCGGGGCCACCGAACTGGTGCCCCGCCCCCTGGCGGGCCTCGCCGGCGGCCTCACCACCGCCGCCGTCCTGCTCCTGCCCGTCGGCCTCGCCGTCCGCCGCCTCCTCGGCCCCGACCGGCGGCGCGCCCTCCAGCAGGTCTCGGACGGCCTGCTCGCGGCCGTCCTCGCGTACGGCCTCACCCTCGCCGTCGGCATGTGGGCCGACGGGCTCGCCCCGGCCTCCCTGCTCGCCTCCCTCACCAAGGCCCTGCCCGGCGGGCCCACCGGGCACACCGAGCCCGTGTACGGGTACCTCGCGCCCGCCCTCGCCTTCCTGACCGCCTCCGGCAGCCGCGAACGGCGCCTGCCCTGGACCGTCCTCGCCCTCTCCGGCCTCGCCGGACTCGCCGCCGGCTACGCCACCCCCACCGCGCTCCTCCTCGGGCTGCTCATCGGCTGGACCGCCGCCCACGGCGTCCTCTACGCCGTCGGCACCCCGGACCCGCGGCCCCGGCCCGCCGAGATCCTCCGCGGCCTGCGCGAGAGCGGCCTGCGGCCCACCGCCGTCCATCCGGCCGGGCCCTACCGCCACCTCGTCCGGCAGGCCGACGGCCGCCCCGACCTCGACGTCCAGGTCCTCGACCGCCAGGCCGTCACCGCCGCCGCCCTGCACCGCGCCTGGCGCCGCCTGCGGCTGCGCACCGCGCCCCACCCGCGCGCCCTGCGCTCCCCCCGCACCGGCCTGGAGCACGAGGCCCTGGTCTCGTACGCGGCCGTCGCCGCCGGCGTCCGCACCCGCCGCATCGCCGCCACCGCCGGACTCGGCCAGGACACCGCCCTCATCGCGTACGAGCACCTCGCCGGCCGCACCCTCGACGAACTCGCCGACGACGAGATCACCGACGACCTCCTCACCGACGCCTGGCACCAGCTCGCCCTCCTCCAGCGCCGCGAGATCGCCCACCGGGCCCTCGCCCCGTCCGCCCTCCTGGTCGACCCGGCGGGCGCGGTGCACCTGGTCGACTTCGCGGACGGCGACATCGCCGCCAGCGAACTCGTCCTGCGCAGCGACATCGCCCAGCTCCTCACCACCCTCGCCCTGCGCGCCGGCCCGGCCCGCTCCGTCCGCACCGCCATCGCCGCCCTGGGCCCCGACCCCGTCGCCGCCGCCCTCCCCCTGCTCCAGCCGATAGCCCTGGCCCCCACGACCCGCCACTCCCTGAAGCGCCGGCCTGCGGCCACGGGAACGGCCGGGGCCACCACCGGCACGCCCCTGATCACCACGCGCCCCGGCACCGACGGGCAGGCCGCCTCTCAGGCAGCCGCGTCCTCCGGCAACAGCGGGGAAGCCACCACCGGCACGCCCCTGATCACCACGCGCCCGGACGCCGACGGGCCAACCGCCACCGGCACGCCCCGGACCACCACCCGCCCCGACGCCGACGGGCCGCCCACCTCACAGACGGCCGCCTCCCCCACCGAGGCTGCCGCCGGGAGCAGCCCCGGGACCGCCCAGCCGGCCTCCAGCGGGCCCGCCGTCGCCCCGACGGCCACCGCCCCCGCCGCCGACGGGCCGGCCGCCGAGGCCAGGGCGCCGGACCTCCTGGACGGAATCCGGGCCGAGGTCCTGCGGTTGCGGCCGCAGGCGGCCGTGCGGCCGGTGAAGCTGGAGCGGTTGCGGCCGCGGACGCTGCTCGCGGTGGCGGGCGGGGTGGTGGCCGGGTGGCTGCTGATCCCGCAGCTGTTCTCGGCGGAGCGGAACCCGATCGCCGCCGTGGCCGACGCCGATCCGCTCTGGCTGCTGCTGGCCGTCCTCGCCGCCGCGACGAGCCACGTCACCGCGGCGATGGGGTTCGTCGGCTTCGTGCCGGAGCGGCTGGACTTCCGCAACGCCGTGCTCGCGCAGGTGGCCGGGTCCTTCGCGAAGCTGGTGTCGCCGGGCGGCGTCGGCGGCGTCGCACTGAACACCCGGCTGCTGCAGCAGGCCGGGATCCCGACCGCGCAGGCGCTGTCCAGCGTCGGCGTCGGTCAGTTGATCGGACTGGTGCTGCACCTGCTCCAGCTGGGCGCGTTCGTCTACCTGCTCGGCCAGGAGCCCGGCGGCTCGGAGCTGGACGCGCTGCCCGCCGTCGCCGGCGGCCTCGCGGGGGCGGCGGTGCTGCTGGCCGCGGTGTCGGCGGTGCCGCCGGCCAGGCGGTGGCTGGCGGCGCGGCTGCGGCCGCTGACGGCGGAGGTGCTGCCGCGGCTGCTGGAGCTGCTGCGCAACCCGGGACGGCTGGCGGTCGGGGTGACCGGGCAGCTGATGGTCTCGATGTGCCTGACCGCCTGCCTGTACTGCTCGGCCCGCGCGGTGGGCCAGGAGCCGTCGTTCGCGGCGGTCGCGGTGGTGTTCCTCATCGGCAGCCCGATCGGCAACGCGGCGCCGACCCCGGGCGGGGCGGGTGTGATGGACGGGGCCCTGGGGGCCCTGCTGCAGTCGGCCGCGTCGATGGAGCAGGGCGGCGCGGTGGCGGCCGTCGTGCTCTACCGGTGCCTGACGCTGATCCTGCCCGTCCTGCCGGGCTGGGCGGCGTTCGCCTGGCTGCAGCGGCGCCGCGCCCTGTGAGCCCGCGGCGGCCGGCGTGCCACGGCCGCTACTCCCGGTACTCGTCCTCGTCGAGCTGGACCACTCGGCTCTGCTCGGCGGCGTCCGCGAGGTCGGTGGCGGGGTCGGCGCCGAGGGCCCGGCGTTCGGCGACCTCGTCGTACTCGTCGCCCTCGGGCGCCTCGTCGTCGGGTTCGACGGTCTCGACGGCCTCGTCGATGAGGTAGTCCTCGTGGTTCTGCGGCATGGCGTCCGTCCTCGCTGTTCGGAGGCTCCCACGAGCGCCGGGTGGCGGTGCGCGGGCGGTGCTGGGCAGTACTGGCAGTATCCGCCGCCGGGCCCCCGGACGCGAAGTGCCGGCCCGGTTCCGGCGTGTTGCCCGGACCGGCCCGCAACCCGCGATTGACCCACGAATCCAGTGATCGAATGACCCATTCCCGTGGTGCATTCCATCCCTAGAGTCGTAGTCATGACGACGAACGAGATCACCGCAGCCCCGGCCCGCCTCGACTACGCCCGCACCGTCCCCAAGGTGTTCCGCGCGATGATCGCCCTGGACGCCGCCGCCCGCGAGGGCCTGGACCCGGCCCTGGTCGAGCTGGTGCAGCTGCGCACCTCGCAGCTGAACGGCTGCGCCTACTGCCTGGACATGCACGTCAAGGACGCCCGCAAGGCCGGCGAGACCGACGAGCGGATCCACCTCCTCCCGGTGTGGCACGACGCCCCGGCCGGCGTCTACACCGAGCGCGAGCGCGCCGCCCTCGCGCTGGCCGAGGAGGTCACCGCGATCGGCGGCGGCGTCTCGGACGCCGTGTACGCGCGGGCCGCCGCGCTCTTCGAGGAGGAGGAGCTGGCCCACCTGATGTCGGTCTGCTTCACGATCAACACCTGGAACCGGATCAACGTGACCACCCGCAAGACCCCCGGCACCCTCTAGGGCCACGGCACCGGCCCCGGCCCGCGCCCGCGCCCGCGCCCGCGACCGCGCCCCGGCCGGACAGAACGCGGCCAGGGCCGCCGGGGGTACGATCGGTGCCGTACCAGGGCTTACCCGCACCCACCCGGTGGCCCCGAGGCCCACACGAACGACGGGGAAGCACATGTCCGGCTCGCACTACTTCACGGGTGCGCCCGAGGTCGCCAGCGAGCGCCGGCCGATCACGGTCTCCCTGCCGGACCTCACCCTCGAACTGACCACCGACGCGGGGGTGTTCTCGCGCGGCCGGCTCGACCCCGGCACCCGGATCCTGCTGGAGCACGCCCCGCAGCCGCGCGTGCGCGGCCCGATCCTGGACGTCGGCTGCGGCTACGGCCCGATCGCGCTCACCTGGGCGACCCGGCGCAAGCGCCTCCCGGTCTGGGCGGTGGACGTCAACGAGCGCGCGCTGGAGCTGGTCCGGCTGAACGCCGGGGCGCTGGGGCTGGGCAACGTCCAGGCCGCGCTGCCGGACGACGTCCCCGAGGACCTCCGGTTCGCCACCATCTACTCGAACCCGCCGATCCGGATCGGCAAGGCCGCGCTGCGCCGGCTGCTGACGCACTGGCTCGGCCGGCTGACCCCCGACGGTTCGGCGTTCCTGGTCGTGCAGAAGCACCTGGGCTCGGACTCGCTGCAGAAGTGGCTGACCGAGCAGGGCTACCCGACCTCCCGGATCGCGTCGGTCAACGGGTTCCGGATTCTGGAAGCGCGGCCCCGCCCGGAGACGGGCGAGGGCTCCGAGAGTGGACGAGGTACGACGTCGTGAAGCAGCTCCGCGGGACCGAACTGAAGCGCCTGCACCGCTCGTGGCGGCGCAGCAACGAGTTCCGGCTCGCGCTGATCCTGGAGAACCTGCAGTCCCCGTTCAACGTCGGCTCGGTCGTGCGGACCGGCGCGGCGATGGGCGCCGAGAAGCTGTACCTGACCGGGGACACCCCGTCGGTGCGCTCGTCCGGCGCGCAGAAGGCCGCGATGGGGACCGACAAGTACCTGAAGGTCGAGCACTTCCCGACCGTCGCCGAGGCGGTCGCGGCGGCGAAGGCGGACGGCTTCAAGGTGGTCGGCCTGGAGCTGGCGGACGACGCGGTGCCGATGTTCGCGGCCGAGCTGACGCCGGCGGTGGCCTTCGTCCTCGGCCACGAGGACCGCGGGATCACGCCGGAGGCGCTGGCGATCTGCGACCAGGTCGTGTTCGTGCCGCAGCTGGGCCGGGTCGGCTCGCTGAACGTCTCGGCCGCCGCGACGGTGGCCTGCTACGAGGCGCGCCGGCAGGGGTACGCGATCAGCGGCACCCCGGACGGCAGCGAGGACGTCGGCGGGCTCGACGACGAGTAGCTCCGCGGACCCCGCGCTCCACTCGGGGGTTCCGCTCGAACGCCTGGTGGGTGTGCCGATCGGCACACCCACCAGGCGTTTTCGGGGGGTTGCGGCGCAGGAAAGCCCTCCGATATCTCCCGAACGGCAGATGTGCGGGTGCGCGGCGCGGCGGAAGCATGGCGGTCAGGAAGACGCCGACTGCCGGGCCGGCGTGCAACGACCAAGCGTGCGACGCCCGGCCGCACGCACCGGGGGGCCGAGCGTTGGAGCTCAGGATCCACGACCTGACCAAGGACTACGGCGGCGGCAGGCGCGCCGTCGACTCCTTCTCGCTGACCTTGCGGCCCGGCGTCCTCGGCCTGCTGGGCGCCAACGGCGCCGGGAAGTCCAGCCTGATGCGGATCCTCGCCACCGTCACCCGGCCCACCTCCGGGCAGGTGCTCTGGGAGGGCGTCGACACCGCCCGGCGGCCCGGCCCGCTGCGCCGCACGGTCGGGTACCTGCCGCAGGACTTCGGCGTCTACCCGCAGCTGACGGCCCGGGAGTTCCTCGGCTACCTGGCCGCCGCCAAGGGCCTGCGGCGGCGCTCGGCCCGGGCCCGGATCGACGAACTGCTCGCCCTGGTCAACCTGTCCGGCGCCGCCGGGCAGCGGCTCGGCGCGATGTCCGGCGGGATGCGCCAGCGGGTCGGCATCGCCCAGGCGCTGCTCAACGACCCGAAGCTGCTGATCGTCGACGAGCCCACCGTCGGCCTCGACCCGGAGGAGCGGCTGCGCTTCGGCGGCCTGCTCACCGGGCTCGGCGCCGAGCGGATCGTCGTCCTGTCCACCCACATCGTCTCCGACGTGGCCGCCACCGCCGACCGGATCGCCGTCATGGGCGGCGGCCGGCTGCTGCACCACGACACCCCGGAGGGGCTGCTCCGGACGGCCGCGGGCCGGGTCTGGGAGCTGACCGTCGATCCGGCCCGACTCCCTGTGCTGCGTTCGCGGTTCCTCCTCGGCGGCACCACACGCACCCCGCAGGGCGTCCGGGTCAGGGTCCTCGCCCCCGAGCGGCCGGCCCCGCAGGCCGAGCCCGCCGAGCCCCGGCTCGACGACGCGTACCTGCTGCTCACCGCCGGCCCCGCCACGCCGGTCGCCGAGGGGGTGGCGGCATGGTGACGGCCGGCGCCGTCCGCGCCCTCGCGCTCGCCGACTTCCGCGAGCGGCGGCGCCGGCCGGGCTACCTGGCCGTCCTGCTCGGCACGCTCGGCCTCGGGCTGCTCGCCGCGCCGGTCGGCGACTCCCGCTGGCAGGTCTTCCAGGTCAGCGACCACCTCGGCCGCTACACCAGCGGCTACGTCGGCACCGTGACGGCGCTCGGCGGGGCCGTCTGGCTCTCGCTGGCGGGCTTCGGCATCACCCGCGGCACGGTCGCGCGGGACGAGCGCACCGGCGTCGGCCAGGTCCTCGCCGCCACCCCGCTCAGCCGACTCGCCTACCTGGCGGGCAAGTTCCTCAGCAACCTGCTGGTCCTCGGCTCGATGCTGCTCGCCCTCGCCGGGACGGCGCTCGCCGTGCAGCTGCTCAAGGGCGACTGCGACGACGTGGACGTCGTGCGGCTGCTGCTGCCGTACGTGCTGATCACCCTGCCGCTGCTGGCGGCGGTCGCCGGGTGCGCGGTGCTCTTCGACACCGTGCCGGGGCTGCGCGACGGCCCCGGCATGCTCCTCTGGTCCGTGCTCTGGCTGACCGGCGTCCTCGGCGCGCAGGCGAGCCGCGGGTACGACCTGCTGGGCATGCGCCTGATCACGACCTCGATCCGCAGCGTCATCGCGGCGAGCGGCTACCCCGCGGAGACGGTCGAGTTCGGGGTCGGGCTCACGGCGGACAACCGGGTGCGCGGCAGCTTCGACTGGCCCGGACTCGGTCCGGGCGAGGCGGGCGGGCTGCTCGGCCACGCCGGGCTGACGGCGGCCGTCGCGGTGGCGCTCGCGCTGGCCGGGGCGGCCTGGTTCCACCGCTTCGACCGGGCCGCGTCGCCCGTCCGGCGGCCCGCCCGGCAGGCCGGGTCCCCGGGCTCCCCCGCCTCACCCGGCTCCCCTGCCTCCCCCGGCGCGCCCGCGTCCGGTCCTACTGCCTCCGGACCGGCCGCATTCGACCTCGCCCCGGCCCGGATGACCCCGGCGGAAACGGCGCCCTCCCGGGCCGGCGGCACCCTGCTCGCCGCCACCGCCGGCGAGTTGCGCGTGCTCGTCCAGGGCCGGCGCCTGTGGTGGGCCGGCACGCTCGGACTCGCCCTGCTCGCAGCCGTCACCCGGCCCGACGGCCCGACCCACGCGGTGCTGCCGTTCGCGATGCTCTGGCCGGTGCTGCTCTGGTCCCGGATGGGCCACCGGACGGACGGCGGCAGCGTCGGCGAGCTGCTCGCCGCCTGCCCGGCCCCCGCCCGTCGGCTGCTGGCCGGCCTGCTCGCCGGGGTCGTCCTGGCACTCGCCGTCGCGGCCGCCCCGATCGCCCGGCTGCTCGCCGCCGGGCAGCTCCGGGCCACCGCGGCCGCGCTCGCCGGGGTGCTGCTGGTGCCCGCCCTGGCGCTGCTCTGCGGCGCCGTCACCCGCGGCCCGCGGCTGTTCCAGTCGCTCTACCCGATGCTCTGGTACGGCATGGTCAACCACCTCGCCGGGCTCGACTTCCTCGGCGTCGACCCCGATCGCGGCCCGGCCCCGGCCGCCGTCGCCGCCACGGCGGCCGCCCTCGCCCTGGGCGCGCTCGCTCTGGAGGCGATACGGGAGTCCACCCGGTGAGCGGGCGGTTCCCCCGCGCGGGGGAGGCGGTCCGTCCTCGGGGTGGAGGCCCAAGTCCAGTCCTTCCAGGGATCTTTGACGTGCCGAGGGGAGCGAGTCCCGCTCCCCTCACCGATCCGGAGGAACGACCATGCGCAAGCTCATCGCCGGCCTCGCGCTCACCACCGCCGCAGCCGCCGTCGCCGCGGTGACCACCGCCCCGGCCCAGGCCGCCGAGGCCGCCCACCCGCGCCACCAGCACCTGCACGCCTGGACGCTCCTCAACTACCGCGGCCCCGGGCCCCTCCCGAACGAACGGTTCACCGCACAGGTCGACGCCCGCACCACCACCGGCCACGACGCGCGCGGCCACGCCACCGTCCAGCACGTCTTCCCCGACAAGTCGGCCGTGCGGGCCGAGATCGCCGTCGACTGCCTCGTCACCGGCGCCGACGGCGCCGTCACCGTGACCGGCCCGATCGAGTCGCTCCACTTCACCGTCCCCGCGGGCCAGGAGGAGCCGAAGCCCGCCCCGAGCACCTGGCACCCCGAGACCGGCCTCACCTTCTACCCCGCCGACGCGAGCGGGGAGCAGCGGGTCGGCTGGGCGGGCGCCGACGCGCTCGACTACAGCGCCCCGGCCCGGGGCGCCAAGTGCCGGGCCACCGCACCCGACTCGTGGGTGTTCCGGGGCGGCTACACCCTCCGCGTCTGAGCGGGGGTGCAGCTGGCTGCACCCCGGCCGGACAGCTGCACGCAATGGCCTCGGGTCCACGCACCGGAATCGTCGTCTCCGAGAGGTACGAGCCGCTCGGAGGCCCGTACGGCACAGAGGACGACGATCACCTAGGGGGCGTACGACATGCGGACGGAGAAGACAGTGACAGCGGGCAAGGTGGCGTGGAAGGCGGAGGCGGGCGTGTTCCTCGCCGTCGCGTTCCTCGCGGCGGGGGCCCTCGGTGCGGCCCAACCCGCCACCGGCATACCGACGGTGGTCATCCAGCTGACGCAGTTCGGCCCAGCCCTCGGGGTGGCGGCGGTGGCCCTGCTGTGGCCGTCCCGGATCCGGCGCCGGCTCTCCGGTGCCCTGCCCGCCCGCCGGGCCGTCGACCCGGCGGGGTCGACGGCCCGGCGCCACGCCCGCGGCGCCGGGCTGCTGCTCAGCGCCGTGCTGATCATCGCGCTGGGCGCCGGCGCGTACGCGTGGGTGGAGGGCGTCCTCCGGGTCACCGATCCGGGCACGCTGGGCAGCCCGTTCGCGCTCATCGTGGCGGCGCAGCTGGTCGGCGCGTGCGGGGAGGAGATCGGGTGGCGCTGCCTGCTCCAGCCGCTCCTGCGGACGAGGTTCGGCCCGTTCACGTCCTCGGTCGCGGTCGGGCTGCTCTGGGGCGCGTGGCACGTGCAGGTCTTCGGCCAGGACCCGGCCTACGCGGCCGGGTTCCTGCTGGCCACCGTGGCGATGTCGGTCGTCCTCGGGCTCGGCCTGGAGCGCGCCGGAGCCAACCGCCTCCTGCTCGCGGGCGGCTTCCACACCCTGGTCAACCTGGGCATGCTGCTGTTCATGGACGACGGCTCCGGCAGCGCTCCGGCCGCCGACGCCGACCTGTCCATGGTGCTGTTCGGCCTGGCCGCCCTGGTCACGGCCGTCCCGTGGGTCATCCGTGAACTGACGGCCGATATCCTGCCGATCGCGGACGGGGCCCGCTGACATGCGCGCCGACATGCGGTCCGACATCGGCGCCGACCGACGATCCGGGGGAGAGCACGTGCTGACGGCTCGGGGGGCGGTACGCCCGCTCGTCGACCGCGCGACCGCCCTCGGCCGCTGCCAACTGCTCTCGCTGAACGGCCTCCTCGTCTCCGCGACCGGCTCGCTCGTCGTGGGCGCGCTCCTGCTGCTCCCCGTCGGCGCGGGCCTCCCGCTGCTGCCGCGCGCCGCGGCGGCCCTGCGCACGCTCTCCGACCGGTACCGGTCCTGGACCACCCGGTGGAGCGGCACACCCATCAGCCCGCCCGGACCGCTCGGCGGCCACGGCACCGGCCGCCGGACCGGGGCGGCCCGTGTCCTCGGCGACGACGGCTTCTGGCACGACCTCCGGTGGGCCTGGCTGGAGCCGCTGGTCGGCGGGCTGCTCGTGGCCGGCCCGCTCGCGCTCGTCGACTTCGGGCTGTTCGGCGTACTCGTCCAGCCGTTCGTCTGGCGCCGCCTCGGCCCCGACAACTGGTACGCCTTCGTCCCCGTCGAGTCCACCGCCACGATGCTGGCCGCCGCCGGCCTCGGCCTCGGGTCGATCGCGGCCGGACTCCTCCTCGCCCCCGCCACCCTCGACCTCCACGCCACCTGGAGCCGGCGCATGCTCTCCGCACCGCGCACCGCAGAACTCGTCCGCCGCATCGAACACCTCACCGGCACCCGGGCCGACGCCCTCGACACCCAGGCCGCCGAACTCCAGCGCATCGAGCGGGACCTGCACGACGGTGCCCAGGCCCGGCTGGTCGCCCTCGGCCTCACCCTCGACCGGGCCACCCGCCTCCTCGACACCGACCCGCGGGCCGGCCGCGAGCTCCTCCTCGACGTCCGGGCCGCCTCCGCCCGCGCCCTGCAGGACCTCCGCGACCTCGTTCACGGCATCCACCCGCCGATCCTCACCGACCGAGGTCTCGGCGACGCCGTCCGCTCCCTCGCCCTCGACAGCCACCTCGACGTCCTCGTCGAGAACGGCCTGCCCGGGCGCCTCCCGACCCCCGTCGAGTCCGCCGCCTACTTCGCCGTCGCCGAACTGCTCGCCAACGCCGGCAAACACGCGGACGCCCACGAGGTCCGCATCCGCCTCGTCCACACCGACGGCGTCCTACGCGTCACCGTCACCGACGACGGCCACGGCGGCGCCGACCCCGCCCGCGGCGGCGGCCTGCACGGCATCCGGCGCAGGATCGGCAGCTTCGACGGAACCCTCGCCCTGCAGAGCCCGCCCGGCGGGCCGACCACCGCCACCCTGGAGATACCGTGCGCGTCGTCATCGCCGAAGACCTCTTCCTCCTCCGGGACGGCCTGATCCGGACCCTCCAGGACCACGGGTTCGAGGTCGTCGCCGCCGTCGACAACAGCCCCGAACTCCTGCGCGCCCTCCGCGAACACGAACCCGACGTCGCGGTCGTCGACATCCGCCTGCCCCCGACGTTCACCGACGAGGGCCTCAAGGCCACCCTCGAAGCCCGCCGCGCCCGCCCCGGCCTGCCGGTGCTGATCCTGTCCCAGTACGTCGACCAGCTCTACGCCCACGAGCTGCTCGCCGGCGGCCGGGGCGCCATCGGCTACCTCCTCAAGGACCGCGTCACCCACACCGCCCAGTTCGTCGCCGCCGTCCGCACGGTCGCCGCCGGCGGCACCGTCATGGACCCCCAGGTCATCGCCAAGCTCCTCGCCCGCAGCGACGCCCGCGGCACCACCGCCGCCCTCACCCCGCGCGAACACGACGTCCTCGAACTCATGGCCGAGGGCCGCTCCAACGCCGCCATCATGCACACCCTGCACATCAGCGAGAGCGCGGTGGCCAAGCACACGGCCAACATCTTCGCCAAGCTCGGCATCGAGGCCTCCGCCGACGACAACCGCCGCGTCCTCGCGGTCCTCGCCTACCTGAAGAACGCCGAACGGATCACCCAACCGTCCTGACCCTCCGCCCGTCCGACCGCGCGGAAGCCGCCCCAGCCACCAACCGGCGCCGGGCCCTCCCCCTCCCCGCTTTCACCCTGAAGCCCTCACGATCACTCAACCAACCGAAAGGGGCCCCGATTGGCAGAACGTCTTGTCCGATTCCCACAATGCGCCAATCGGCCGATGGAAGCCAACCGCCGGAAAGGCCACCCGAGAGAGGGCCCCACGAAACGCCGGGTGCCCTCTCTCTTACAGCCCGGAAGCGTTCAGGCGCCATCGCGATCGCGAATAAGCTTGGTAATCGGCACCACTCTTGGCCGACCCCCACCGCTGACCCCGAATTTGAGCCCGTGGCAATAGATCTCGGGAATCCAATACCGATCGTTCTCGCGGAAGAGCGCGCCACTGGCTTCGAGCAGTCGAGTATCCGCCCGCTCCAGCTGAACGGACTCCAGCGCGAAGGGGACTTTGCGAACTTCATCCGGCAGGTCTCGCCGATCGCGGAACAGCTTGCCGACCGGAGCGTTCTCCAGCTCCATGGCGGCGATCTTGTGCGCGCTGCAGGTCGGAAGGGCTCGGCACATCGCCGGCGGCGTCAGCAGTCGATCCGACCAGCGCTTCGGGTCGCCCACAGAGTCCTCGGCCGCCTCACCTGGGAAGACGACGATGCCGCGAGCCTGAATCCGCAGCTCGTACGCGCGATGACGGGCCAGGAACTGCTGGGCGTTCTGCTGAACGGAGTTGAGCACAAGGTCGCGCCGGACGAACGCCACCAGGCCCAGCGGGCGCCCCCGAATCGAGCAAAGCCATTCGGGGCAACCGGTCAAGAGCGCCCTCAGAGCACACTGCCGAACAGCATCGTTACTGAACTGTTGAAACGGGTCCTCACGACCATCGATGGCAAAAATCGCCCGCCGGCTCCGTGCGAGGCCAGTGAGTTCCGGTCCGGCCGTTTCAGGCGTAGTACCTCGGAGACCCGCGGCCCTGGCGAGACAGGCCTGCCAGACGCGACGCCAACCACCCTCACTCAGGTCCTCACTCGGCGCTTCCGCGACAAGATCACGTAGCTCGAGGAATGCAGCGGGCTCGGCTCCGGTCGGCTTTCGGGCTGATGCCTGCTGCACACCCTCGACCTCGGCACCCACAACGGGGCCCGACGTTGAGCGGTCAGCTCTGATTCTCGTCGAGGTGGCCCTCTTCGGCGCGGGGGCCCACCGCGCGGGCCGGCTCCTCCATCGTCAGCTCCACGCGCCGGCCTTCGGCGACCCGGCGCTCCACCGTCTCCTCGTCCGGCCACTGGTCGGGCTGTGCGCCGACTCCCCACTGGCCGTCGGCGACCATCGCGATGTCGCCCACGGCAGACGTCCTTGCCGAAAATCGACTACGCACTTCGGCATGTCACATGCCAAAGTACGCATGTCGGGAAGACCGCAGCTCAACGAAGGGATCCGTCCAACCGTGAGCACCTCTGCCACCCTCCTGCCCGCCGTTGTCCGTCCCAAGGCGGACGCTCTCACCTGGGCCTAAGGTGCTGTTGACCAGCGCGGCAGATGGCTTATGATCCCCAAACCAAGCCTTTGACCTTGGGTATTCTGATGGGCGATAGAGGATCGATGACAGTCGCAGACTCGGGAAAGGATGGGTTTCCGTCCGTACAG
This sequence comes from Kitasatospora sp. NPDC059408, assembly GCF_042751525.1. NCBI lineage: Bacteria > Bacillati > Actinomycetota > Actinomycetes > Kitasatosporales > Streptomycetaceae > Kitasatospora > Kitasatospora sp. NPDC059408. The sequence continues at coordinate 23,273 of NZ_JBHYWI010000035.1, read as the reverse complement.
GAACTCCGGTTCCATGTACTCGGCTCGCTTGAGGTATGGGCCGGCGGCATACGAGTGCGTCTCGGCGGAACCATCCAAGAGCGAGTGCTGGCCACCCTGCTCCTCGAACCCGGGCGGGTAGTACCGATTGCCAGACTGGTCGAGGCCGTCTGGGCGGAGGACCCTCCTGCGACTGCGTCGCACCAGGTGCGCAAGGCCGTCGCCGATCTCCGCCGACGCCTGCCGTCCGGTCGAGAGATGATCAGCACGGACGGCCCTGGCTACCGGGTGATCACGTCGGTCAGCCAACTCGATCTTCTCGACTTCAACGCACGGATCCAGACAGCGGCACAAGCCGTGGGCGTCGGGAGGCTGACCGACGCCTGCGCAGAGCTGCAGGGTGCTCTCGATCTGTGGCGGGGACCCGTCCTCGCGGGTGAGGGCGGCCCGGTGATCTGCCGCGCGGCAACTGCGCTGGAGGAGCGTCGTCTCACCGCAGCCGAACAGCTCCACGAACTGCGCCTCGAGCTCGGCGCAAGCAGCGAGCTTGTCGCGAGTCTGCGGGCACTCGTCGATGCACACCCCTTGCGTGAGACGCTGCGCGGCCAACTCATGCTCGCCCTGTACCGCTCGGGACGACAGGCGGACGCCCTGGAGGAGTACGGGAAGGTACGCGAGTTGCTCGCCGACGAGCTCGGCATCGATCCGGGGTCTCGACTGGTCAAGCTGTACGAGGGGATCCTGCGGGAGGGTCCGGAGCTGACAGCCCCGCAGGGTGGGCCGCCCGCCACTGCCTCCGGAATGCCGGCCGAGCAACGCGGTCCGGTTTCCACACTGCCGTATGCGCTGCCGGACTTCACGGGCCGGGCCAAGGAGCTGGCAATCCTGCTCAGCCGGGTCCGGGCCGAGAGATTGCCGGATGAGCACGGCGCCCGGGTCGTAGCCATCGACGGGATGGGCGGCGCGGGCAAGACCTCATTGGCCGTACGCGCCGCTCACCAGCTGACCGAGGAGTTCCCCGACGGGCAACTCTATGTGGACCTGCGCGGGTTCACCCCTGGTGAGCAGCTCCCCATACCGGCATCGACAGCACTGGACATCCTGCTGCGCGCGATCGGTACGCCGAGCGAGCAGATACCCGAGGACCTGCCTGGCCGCACCGCCACATGGGGGTCCGCACTGGCGGGGCGCCGGATGCTACTCCTCCTCGACAACGCCTCCGACGCCGCTCAAATCCAGCCGCTGTTGGCGGCTCCCCCCGGCTGCCTCGTGCTCATCACCAGCCGGGTGCGGTTGCTCGACCTCGACGGCATCGAGTGGATCTCCCTGGGGCTGATGCCCCCCGAGGACAGTGCCACGCTGGTGGCACGGACGCTGGGCCCGGCCCGTGTGCAAGCCGAACCGGAGGCGGCCGCCGAGCTCGCCGAGCTGTGCGGCCATCTCCCCCTTGCGCTGCGTATCGCCACCGCACGGCTGCGCAACCGGCCCCGGTGGACCGTGCGGCATCTCGTCGAGCGACTGCAGGACGAGAGCCGCCGGATGGACGAGCTGAGCTCGGGCGAACGCAGCGTCGCAGTGACGCTTCAGTTGTCATATCTGGCCATGGACAACAGGCACCGCGCCGCGTTCCGCGTCCTCGGGTTGCACCCTGGTGATGGCATCGACGCACACTCGGCGGCCGCGCTGCTCGACACCGATGTCCGGGATGCCGAGGACATTCTGGAGCTTCTGCTCGACGTACATCTGCTCCAACAGCCCGGATTGGGCGAGTACACCTTCCACGACCTCGTCCGCAGCTTCGCCCAGGGCCAGCACGGACCGATGACGGAACAGACCGACGCGGACGCCGTCCAGCGGTTGCTCAGCTACTACCTGACAGCCACCAACGTGGCCTGCGACGTACTGTTCCCAGGCCGTACCGCCCGCTCGACCGGGATCCCCCCGTATCAGGGAGAGCTCCCGGAACTGACGGAAGAGAAGATCGTCAGCCTCTGGTTCCGCCGCGAACATCAGCGGCTGCTGGCGGTCGTGGACCTGGCCGATCGGCTCGGCTACGACCGGCACACCGGCTGGCTGGTCCGCGACCTGGTCTTCCATCTGAACGCGGGTGGTCATTTCGAAGAGTTCCGAGCACTCGGCCGCCTCGCGGTCCAAGCCGCGCGCCGGCTCGACGATCCGGTCCTGTTGAGTATCAGCCTGTCCAGTCTTGGCGCCGCTTGCTGGAAGCTCGGCTACTTCGAGGAGGGCATCAACGTCGCCCGCGAGGGACGCGAGATCGCGGTACGCCTCGGCGACCGTGACGCCGAGGCGAACAGTGAGTCCACTCTCGGGCTGCTCATGTCGATGCTGGGGCGGTACAACAAGGCCCTTCCTCTGTTGGAGCACGCGGTCGAACTGGCCAGGGAACTTGGCACCGCCCGCGCTGAAGCGGAGACTCAGACGAATCTCAGCTCGCTGTACGCACGATGGGGCCGCTATCCGGAGGCTGCGGCGTCCGCCCTCCGGGCCCTTGAGCTGGAGCGGGACACCGCGAACCCGGTCAACGAGACCATGGCTCTGGCCGATCTGGCTTTCGCCCAGCTGGGCATGGGTCAGTACGTGGATGCCGAGGCGAGTCTGAGGCGGGCCCGCGAGTTGTGCGACGAGAGCGCGCCCCAGGGCGATGTCGCCCTGGTGCTGGCTCTGTCCGCCGAGGTAGCGCACCGTCTCGGCGACAGTGATGCGGTGTCCGAGCTCGCGGAACGTGCCCAGATCCTCGCACGGTCCGGTGGTACGCCGGTCCGCCAGGCGAAGGCCGAGAACATCCTCGGTCGGCTGCATACCGCACAAGGGCGGTACACATCGGCGACGGCGTTGCACGCCCACGCGCTTGAGGTCGCCTCGGCCATCCAATTCCGCTCTGAGCAGGCGTCCGCCTACCTGGGTCTGGCCCAAGCGGCCGAGGGACTTGGCGACGGCGCGACGGCTGGCAAGAACCATCTGGCAGCAGCCGAGTTGTTCGACCTCATGGAGATTCCGGAGGCCGGCCGCAGTCATTGAGGAAGGTGGCGCGGACCTCATGGCGTGGAGGTTGCCGGCCCCTTGTTGTCCGCGAGGATCTGCTGCCCGGCTGACTGGCCGGTTGCGGCGACCTGCACGGTCGCACCGAGCCCGAGCGCCAGGATGGCGGCCGCCAGGATTCCAGTCAGTCTGATCAGCTTGGTGTGCATGGTCCGTCCCCCTGTGAGCATACGGGCGGATAAGGCGCCGCGTGGCATTGTATCCGTGTCCGTGTTCGACATCCGTGATGGTGTCGCAGGCCGATCCCGGAACGTTCCCGCCTGCATACCTTGGAGGGAAGCACCTGGTTGAGGCTTCCCCGGGATGCGGAGGGGCCGCTCACGAGTGGGTCTCGGCCGGCGGGAGACGCCGGGGCAGCAGTGGATCGGGGAGGGATCGGAGACGATGCCTCGGCAGGCACGGCTTCCAGTCGGATCACGGGGCGTCGAGAACTCCATGATCTTGGAAGCCCGTGCCTGTTGCGCTCCCGGCCCCCTCAAGCCGGCAGACCGTCACGAACCGCACGGCACAGAACTACGCCGAAGCCCTGAGCCAGACCCTGCGCGGTGTGGCGCTCTACGCCCTACTACGCGTTGAGCAAGTTCGCCGCGACCAGCTCGGCGAGTTGGACCGCGTTGAGGGCCGCACCCTTTCGCAGGTTGTCGTTGCTGATGAAGAGTATGAGGCCACGCCCATCCTCGACGCTCTGATCCTGGCGAATCCTGCCCACGAAACTAGCGTCCTGGCCGCAGGCCTGGAGCGGGGTCGGAATGTCGGACAGCTGGACACCAGGGGCGTGCTCAAGCAACACGGATGCGCGTTCAGCGGAGATAGGACGGGCGAACTCCGCATGCACCGCGAGGGAATGGCCGGTAAAGACCGGGACCCGGACACAGGTCCCGGCGACACGCAGAGACGGCAGGCCGAGAATCTTCCTGCTCTCATTGCGCAGCTTCTGCTCCTCGTCGGTCTCGGCGGATCCGTCGGTCACAATCGAACCGGCCATCGGCACGGCGTTGAAGGCGATGGTCCTGGCGAATTTCACCGGAGGCGGGAAGTCCACCGCCGCCCCGTCGATCGCCAAGCCGGCTGCTCGGTCGATCACTCCGCTCACCTGAGACCTGAGCTCTTCCACTCCGGCGACCCCGCCGCCGGACACCGCTTGGTAGGTGCTCACGGTGAGCCGCACCAGACCAGCCTCGTCATGCAACGGCTTGATCACCGGCATCGCGGCCATCGTCGTGCAGTTGGGATTGGCTATGATGCCGCGCCGCGCCTCGGACACGGCTTCCGGGTTGACCTCACTGACCACCAGCGGCACATCGGGATCCATCCGAAACGCCGAGGAGTTGTCGATGACGACGGCTCCGGCCGCCGCGAACCGGGGTGCCAGTTGCAGTGCTGTCGCTCCTCCGGCGGAGAAGATGACGACGTCCAGGCCGGACGGGTCTGCCGTTTCGGCGTTTTCCACCACGATGCTGTCGTCGCCCCACGGAAGCCGCAGACCCGCCGATTTCGCGGAGGCAAAGAAGCGCAGCTGTCCGATCGGGAAAGCACGCTGTCGAAGGATGCTGCGGATCGCTACTCCGACTTGCCCGGTCGCGCCCACTACGCCGACTCGGAGACCGTGGGTGGTCATGACTTCCCTACTTTCTTGTCTTGGGTTCGAACTGGTCACTCGTAAGAACAGCGGCGGGTCGATGTCCTGTGGGTCATGATCGCGACGGAGCATGCCATCAAGCCGCACCGTCTGTTACAGCTACGGCTTGATGGCAGCACTGGAAAGCCTTTCGGCTATTCAGGGTTACGCGTCGTCTACAGCGGTGTTGGTCTGCGCGGAATGCGGCGAAACGGTGGTAACGACCAGTGTCTGCTGGACGAACGCGATGGCACTCTCGAGCTCGGGGGAAGACGGAGCGGCCAGCACGACCTCGCCCGTCCGATGACCCGAACTCCGCACCGCCAGGACCGTGTCCCCGGGCTCGACCTCCACGCCCGCCTGGAGCACCGACGGGTGACTTCGCACCGCGTCCAGACCGCGGATGTCCTGCACCACACCCGGTTCCGAGATCGTGAAGATACTGGCGGCATGCCGGAACGGGCCGACCGGCGGCTGGGGCAGCGGCATCCCCACCGCCATCCGGACCACCATCTCGTACCAGTCGATGCCGTACGTGGCACCGAGGAGATCCATCAGATAGTCGCCTGGAGTCCGGACCGCAACCTCGATGGGAACCGGCCCAGCGGCGGAGAGGCGGAACTCCATGTGCACCAAGCCGGTCCGTATCCCCATGGCGCGCAGCACCCGGGCACCGGTATCGGCTACCTGCCTGGCACTCGGTTCCGGCAGGTGTACGCCGGTGCGATGACCCACCTCGACGAACTGGGGCGGCCCGGTGGTCTCCTTGGCGGTGACGTTGGCGAACCACACCTCGCCGTCGCGGACCAGTGCCTCCCAGCTGTACTCCGGGCCGTCGATCGCCTCCTCCACGATGACCCGCTCACCGGCGCGGGCCTGCGCCACGGCACGGAAGCTCTCGGCATCGGTCACCAGTTCCACACCGGCGCTGCCGGCGGAGGACAGCGGCTTGACGATCACCGGCCAGCGCTCGGCGGCCCAGGCCATCTCCTCGGCGAGGGAGTCGGTCACGGTGTACGCCGGCTGAGTGATCCCGGCCGCGGTGAACAGCGCTCGTTGCAGCGCCTTGTTCCGAGAAGCCGTCGCGGCGTGCAAGGACGGCCCGGGGAGACCGAACCGATCCTGGATCATGGCCGCGGCGATGACCTGGGGCTCGTTGAAGGCGATGACGCCGTCGAACGGGCCGTCCTGAAGGGCGAGGCAGGCACCCTCCATCCAGTGCTCGTCGAGCTCGCCCCGGGCCTGCGCCACACTCGCCGTTCCCGTCACCCGATCGGCACGGGAGGCCGCCTCGACAGCATGGACGCTCACCCCGAGTCGACCTGCGGCGGCGACGTACGGCCGACCCATCTGGCCGACCCCGATGAGAAGGAGCTTCTTCACAGGGCCCCCTCCAACACGGGCAGCGACGCGTCATGGTGAGACGACCAGGCGCTGTATTCGCCGCGGCGATACATCAGCGGGACGCGGGGGACGACAGCGGTGCCTTCCACCCGGGCGATGAAGAGCCAGTGGTCGTCAGCACGGGTGGTGCTGACGATCCGGCACTCGGCGTAGCCCAGGGCGATGTCCGTCAGGAGCGGCGCCCCTGCCGCGAGGGCGGAGGGCTCCCAATCCACGTGCGCGAACTTGTCGGTCGCCTTGCTCGCGAACAGCTCCGATGCCGCCTGGCCTTCCACCGAGAGGAAGTTCACCGCGAACGCCTGCGAGGCGACGATCGCCGGCAGCGTCCGCGAGCCCGCACCCACCGAAATCAGTAGCGATGGCGTCGCTGCCGACACCGCGCACACCGCATTGCTGGTGAAACCGAACGGGGTGTTGCCCGCACCCATCGCAGTCACGATTGCGACCGGGGAGGGAAAGGAACCGAAGAGTTCCCTGAAGCGGTCAGAACTTTCCATCATCGCCCTTCTCTCTGTTTGGCTGACCGTGGTCATAGCGATGGGCGACATGATTCAACATGCGATAGAGCTCGCTCGACTGGAGCTGCCCCCTCGCATTCTGCCGCACCGATCCCCGGAATGGTAGATTCCCAATGTCGCCCCACTTGAGAGCACCCTGATCGTCCAGCACGCACGTTGTCCTGTTCTGGTTATCGGCGTGCAGGCAAAAGGGAATGTCGAGCAATCCCAACGCGAAGGCGCGGGTCAGCGCCGCGCCAACGTCGGCGTCCAGATTGAGGACTCCTTCGATCAAGCACCGGGCTTCTTCCATTATTTCATCGAAGTATTCCTTTTCCTGCGGGACGGCAGCTGCCGGCGGCCCACCGGCGGCAGCGGATGCCACCCGCAGCGCGTCCAGGTTCTCCGCCACGCTCGGTATTTGCCACGCCTCGGACACCGTTTTCACGATGAGGCGTTCACAGCGCGTATCACGGGCCAGCCGCGCACTGCTGCGAATCAGCTCCGTGGCACCGTCAGGAGTACTCGGGAACAGCCCCATGTAGGTGTAGAGGACGACATGCCACGTGACCGAAGGAAGATATTCCTGCGCCAATGCCCGCAGCACGCGCACAGCCGCTCGGTCCTGATCGTCGTGCGTCCCCTGGGCGTAGCTCAGCGACATGGACCGCACGCCGTGCTGTGCGAAGAACAGTCCTTCGAGCACCGTCATGGCGATCAGCAGCGACGGCGGGCACAACTGCCCCAGCAGGCACCCTCCGAAGCTCTCGATGTGCCCGTGCTCCACCTCGCCGACGAGGTAGCGGCAACTCTCGGCCCACGCCGACACCGCGTGCTCGAGCGGGAGACGGCTGTAGGGCATGCAGTAGGAGACCGGCCCGCCCTCCGTCGTGTCCAGGCCGGCGAGCACCAAGCTCTCGATCACCCGCAACGGCAGGGCAGTGCCGTGCCGGACTTGAATGGGGAACCCGGGCCCGTACAGTCCGGCGAGCATTTCTCGGGTTTTTTCCACCGGGTGGGAGACGATGGGGTACCCGTTGAGTTCCTCCCCCGCCCGCAGCCGCTCGATCGAGCTCACATGGTCGCCGACGCGGGTATAGCTGTCGACGGTGATGGTTCCGACGACCGGGATGTCGAGGTCATGTACGTCGCGCAGGCCCGCGCGCATCGTGGCGATATTGCCGAACCCCATCCGGGGCTGCACCACCAGGGTTTCACGTCGGCGAGCGTCGGCGATGAACCGATCCATGTAGCCGGACATGCTACTGGGCCACGGACAGGCTGGCGGCGTACCCGTCCCACGGCGCGACCACCGGAATGCCGGGCTGCCAGGCAGCGAACCCGTAACGGGCGCCGAAAGCCAGGAATTCCCGGAAACGATCGACGGCATTCTCGCCCAGGAAGACGTCGGCGCAGCCCTGGGAGAGCAATTCCCGGCGCACCCGGTCATTGTCCGACGGTGCCGTGGTGAGTTTTCCGCCCGCGACACACGGAACGTCGAGGCCGGCTCGCTTGAGCTCCGTCAGCACGACGCTGGTGCCGTAGTAGCCATGACCGTTGACGCTGGAAACCACGAGCAGATCCGGCTGAAAGTCGTTGACCTCCTTGACGACCAGGTCCGCGGGCGTGCAGCCGCCCAGATTGCGAACCTCCCCGCCGTTCTCGGCAATGAACTTCTCCAGAAAGATGAGGTTCCAGAAATGCGAGTCGGATTCGACAGTGGTCAGCAGGCAGCGAAATACTCCGCCTTCCCCAATGCTCATGGTACGGGCTTTCTCCTATGTGGAAAGTGCGAAACTGAGCGAACATGCCGTCAGCAACGAATGAAATGAGCCGACCCCATCAAGCGCGACCGCGGAGATCCCGATCGATGGCTGCAGCCGGCGGCTGGACGTCGCCTAGCTGTTCAATGCGCGATGGAAGGAACGCATCGTCAGCGGGAACAGGACAGCGGCGACTCCACTCAGCGCGATCGCGGAAACCGCGATCAGCGACTGCGGCCCGAGACTGGAGCCGAGGCCGGCCAGCAGCAGTCCACCGAGCGGTGCCGCCAGGAGATTGATCATGTAGAACGGCCCCATGACCTTGCCCAGGTGCTCCGGTGCGATCACCCTGATCCGCTGGGTGCGGTTGTAGACGTTGAAGTAGGTCACCCCGACCATCGCCATGACGAGAGCCGGACCGTAGATCAGCAGCGACGGCGCGAAGCCGAGCACCACCAGACAGGCACACAGGACGGCGAGTCCGACCACCCCGACCACCCTGACGCTGAAGAAGCGCAGCAGGAACGGGATGGCCAGCAGGTTGACCAGCCCGACCACGCCGATACAGACGTTCAGGAGAGCGAATGCCGATTCCGGACCGGCGAACACGTCGGTCACCAACGCCGCATTGGCGCTGAGTGCCGTGCCGAAGACCAGGTTGATCGAGAAGTTCAGACCGGCCAGCAGGACCAACGGCCTGCTCCTGGCCAGAAGCTTCCAGCCCAGGCCGAGCTCGGCCATGGTCTCCCTCGCGGTGCCGGGCTTTGCGGCCCGCGGTCCGCGGGGTATCGGCAGCCAGCAGCAGGCAGCGGCCATGAACACCGCTCCGGCGACGCCGAGGAGCATGGTCTTGTCGAAGAACATCACGCCCAGCAGCGCGAGCGCGGGGCCGACGGCCATCGCCGAAACCTCCATGCTCTGGACCAGCCCCTGCGTTTTCGGCAGGTCCTCGCCCGTGGCCACCTGTGGCACGACCTTCTCGATCGCCATCTGAACCGGCGCCATGAGCAGGGTGAGGAGCGCTCCGCAGGACATCAGGATCGGGGTCTGCCAGTCCGACAGCAGCAGGCAGCCGGCCAGGGCGAGGACGAGAACGACCGACCGGCCGGCGGTGACGACGGAGAACAGCCGGGGACCCCCGTCCCGGTCGGCTATCAACCCCGCGAACGGATAGGCCAGCAACGCCGGAAGCCATTCGATGGCATAGGCGAGGCCCAGGAAGCCGACATCGTTCGTCTTCTGGAAGACGAGCAGGGGAATGGCGAAGGCCACGACCTGTTCTGCCACGGCGACCAGCAGGACCCCGGTCAGGAAGAGGGGGCGTTGCCGGCCGGCGCGCTTCGCCACTGCCGGAATCGGCGTGACGGTCTTTACTGGCGACGACATCTCTCTCCCCCCTTCACGCCGGAAGCAGACTGGTCTCGATACGGAAGTTCTCAATGATGTACTGAATGTCCGCTTCGACCTGTGCTTCGTCCCCGACGAGGATGTACCGCCCGCTGTGGATGGCGTCATAACTGCCGTCCGGGTCCAGCACCTCCCCCGGGCTGGGCACGAGTTCGCGCCAGACCGTCGGGACCGAGGACCGCATCGAGGTCCGATGGAGCACCTTGGCAGGGAGCTGGTCACGCTTGGGAATGATCAGCCAGCCACCGGACGGGTCCGACGTCTTGGCCGGGAGGGAAACGGGCTCTCCGCAGATCGCCTTCAGCCAGACCCAGCTCAAGTTGACGCCGAAGAGCCGGTTGATGAGATGCGGCACCTCGGCACCGCCGACCCGCCCGGCGATCTCCAGGAAGACGATCTCCTCGTCCTTGGTCACGAAGAGTTCCAGGTGAATCGCCATCGACCTCATGTCGAGCGCGGCGACACAGGCCCGGACGAACTCTTCGACCCTTTCCCTCAGCGCGGATTCCTGCACGACCACGGAACCGAGTGGTGCTCCCGACGTCTCGAAAGCAAGGCAGTCGTTGATGTAGCGGGACACCACCTGGAAGGGCACCCGCGCCTCGTGGTCGGCGAATCCGTCCACGTGGTAGACGGTCCCGTCGATCAATTCCTCGATCTGGTAGTCGGCACTGTCGACGCTCGCCAGCCACGACCGGAGCGACGCTTCGTCCGCCACGCGGTGTACGCCCTTGCTGGCCGCCCCGGCGACCGGCTTGAGGATCAGGGGATAGCCGATGTCCCGGGCGATCCGGGTGGTCGTCTCCACATCCGAGCAAGGGGCGAACCGAGGCACCCGTACACCCGCGTCGGCGAGGAGCTGCTTCATGGTCAGCTTGTTCCGATAAGTACTGACCTCCGCCGGGCGCGGACCGGGGATCTCCAGTTCCTCGCGGACCTGGGCGGCCACGTCCAGCAGATACTCCGACAACGCCACCAGCTGATCGACGGGTCCGACGCGGTCGGCTATTCCCCGTACGGCGGCACACACCGCGGCGAGATCCGTCAGATCTTCGAGCATGACGAAATCCGCGATCTGCGAACGATCGGCAAGGACTCCGGTAGCCCCTTCCGCGTCGACCACATAGCTGATCCGGTGCCGGTCATGGTCGAGATCCTCGAATCGCTCAAGTTCGTTGTCCCAGCGCCGTTCGTCGGAGAACCTGGGCCAGCGGTTGAGAACCACGATGTGCATGGGGATCCCTCTTTCAGTGAGTTGGGTTCAGCGGGCTTGAGCGAGCAGTCATGACTGCGGCTGCGCGTCACGCTCCAGCTCACGGATGAGGGGCACCACGTGGGTGAAGAAGGTCCTCATTTCCGGCCGGGTCGGCCAGCCGGAGAAGATGAACTCGCTGATGCCGGCGAGCTTGTACTGGAAGAGGTAGTCGGCCACCTCCTGGTAGCTGCCGACCAAGCACAGCGCCGGGCCTCCGCGGTAGGGGACGGCGCCGGTGTAGATGTAGGGCGAGAGCCAGTTTCCGTTCGCCTGATCGGCGAGCCGGAAGGAGGACTTCACCGCTTCGGAGTCGACGTTCTTGACGAATTCGCGGATCCACGCCTCGTGTTCGAGGTCGGGATCGCCCATCAGCTCGGCGAGTTCGGCCAGCGCCTCCTCCCGGGTCTCCCGGGCGAGCACATGCATCCGGGTGCCGACCCGGCAGCCCCCCTCGATCAACGGCAGGCTCGCCTGCCGCATCCCTTCCGGGGTGTCGGCGTAGCGCATCCAGCAGTCGCCGTAGCTGAGGGCGGTCTGCTGCGCCACCTCCGAGGCGCCGCTGATGTAGATCTGGGGACGCTTGCCACCCTTGTAGCCGAGGTGCAGTTCCGCGTCCTTGATCGAGTAGTGCTGCCCGTCGAAGGTCTGCGGGACCTCGCCCTCCCAGAATTCCCGGAGGATGTGGAGGAACTCACCCGCCCTGGCGTACCGCTGGTCGTGGTCCAGGAAATCACCGTAGCCGGCCTGCTCGGCCACCGAGATCCCGGCGACCACGTTGAGGGAGAGGCGGTCGTCGGACATCCAGGAAAGGGTGTTGACGATCTGCGTGAAGAGCGTCGGCGAAAGGAGCCCCGGGCGGTACGCGAGCATGAACTTCACCCGCTCCGTCTGCTGGGTGAGGGCCGCGATGATCGGCACGGGATCCGGCAGGTAGTGCCCGATCCCGAACAGGAGGCTGTCGACGCCGAGTTCCTCGGCCTCCTTGACGAAGTCGGTGATCTCGCCCATGTCCAGGGCGCCCAGCTTGTACTTCTCCGTGGGCTTGGCCTGGCCGCCCCCGTCCGTCGGTACGTCCCAATGAATGCGCAGCGGTTCCACTGTTGTTCTCCTCACTCCGGAAGGTTTACGGGTCGGTGTCCGGCGGAGCCGATGAGCAGCCCGCTGTTGGCCGAGCGGGCCTTCGGGGCGAGGCGCGCCGGATCCGTGGAACCGGGCTGCTGATACAGCCGGGCGTGTTCGCGCCGGACCTGGGCGTCCACCTCGTCCAGTGGGGCCAACCACCGCCGGGCGGTGCCGTCCGGTTCGACGACCGACATCAACCCGGTTCCGTGCACGGCCTCGGCCATGACCCCGGCGCCGGCCAGGGCTTCGGCCACGCCACGCTGGTCACCTGTGAACGCCAGGACGGGCTCGGCGGAGGGCACTGCCACGGCGACGAGTCCCGTCTCCCGCATCAGCGTGGCGACCCGGTCGGGATCGACACCGGTCGCGAGCCGGAAGACCTGGGCCTTCCGGTCACCGACCACCGCGGTCGTGCCCGCCCCCGGACCCACGACGGTTCCTCGGTCGTCGCCCAGGGACCGGCACGCGATGGCGACGCCGTACCGCCTGGCCGCCGCCACCGAGCCGCCGAACAGGACCTTGGCCCCGCTGTCCGACATCGCTTCGCACTGCGCGTAGGACAGCTCCGGCATCAGCCGAGCCGCGGGTTCGGTGTAGGGGTCGGTGGTGTACACACCGGGGACATCGGAGTAGATCTCACACTCGGTGACGCCGAGTGCCCCGGCGATGGCGACCGCGGTGAGGTCCGAGCTGTTGCGGCCGAGCATGGTGATGCGGCCATCGGGCCGTACCGCCTGGCCACCGGCCAGCACGACGACCTGATGCTCGGTCAGCGCCTTGAGCACGGGCGCGGGGTCGATCGTGACGATCCTCGATCGGGTGGCGGTGTCATCACCGACGATGCCCAGCTGGTGCGCCCAGAGATCGATCGCCGTACTCCCCTGTGCGTGCAGGGCGGCCCGGAGCAGAGTGGCGCTCAGCATTTCGGCGGTGGCCAGCGCCTGGTCCTGCACCTCCGGCTTCAGGTCCGGATCAACCGCCAACGCCGCCTCGAGCAGACGTCCGGTGGAGCCGGACATCCCGCTCACCACGGCGATCACCCCGGTGCGGCCATCGCCGGTCAGCTCGATCAGATGAGCAGCGACCCGGGCGTAGTCCGCCAGCTCCACGAAGGATGATCCACCGAACTTGACGACACGCAGGTGCTGGGGGTCACGCGGCATCGTTCACCATCCTCGACGACGAGTTCGCTGCCTGCGCGCCCTCGGACGTGCGCCTCTTCTCGCCGCCGAGCCCCCATTCGGTGGGCTTCTCCTGGCTCAGAATCGTGAACACCCGGCCGATGGCATCGCCCATCCCCCAGACGTCGGTGTACGCGGGCCACTTGGGGTGTCCGGCGTCGATGTCGTGCTGACGGGCGTATGCCGCGCGGACCCACTCCTTGGTCGAGGGCCGCCGGTGGTGGAAGTCGTGCTGAGCCAGATCGCCGGGTACGACGAGGACTCGAGCCGGGATGTGGTAGCAGACGAGGCGGGCGCCCCATCGGAACCAGGCGCGGAACGCGGCGGCCCCGCCAAGGCCCACCGGCGGCAGCGGGTCACCGCAGAACCGTCCCCAGGAATGCGACACGTGGAAGGCCCGGCCGCTCAGGCTGCCGTCCTTGGCCTTGAACCAGGCGTGCTCGCTGAGGAACTCCAGCAGCGCGACGACGTGGTAGATCGGGAGCATCGGGACCAGCACGGCGACGGTGAACTCCCACCACACCCCCTGCCAGGTCACCAGGCCGAGAATGACGGCCAGGTAGGCGAACCCCATGACCCGTCGGTACGGCGCACAGCGGACGAGGTTCTGGGCCAGCCGGGTGTACAGGAACTCGGCGTGGAACCGCGGGGACACGATCATCAGAGCCAGCCGGCGCCGCAACGCCCGGGTGGTCATCCCGGGCCGGAAACCGAGCATGAGCAGGTGCTGGATGGTGGGATCGGCGAGGGTCGCGAAGGTTTCCTTGCGATGGTGGAGATTGACGTGGTCCTCGTAGTACTGATCCGCGTCATCGGTGCACACGAGCGTGGACAGCACTTGGTGGATCAGTCGGTCCTGCCGTATCCGACCGGTGAAACGGGTGTGGATGGCGTGGTGCGCGATCACCGTCGAGCACACGCGCGCCGCGGACGCAGTGAGGCACCAGGCCAAGGGCAGCAGTGCGAGCGTCCAGAGCGGACCCCGTGCGACGATCCACCAGGCACTGCCGATACCGGCCGCGAGTGCGACGAGGTCGCAGATCAGGTACGTGACGGGGTTCAGGCGGACCAGTGGCTGCTGGCCGGGGAGCGCCTTACCGGTGATCCAGGTCCAGCCGTGTTGCGTCCACCGGGGGAAGCGCTGATAGGAAGCCCTGATCTCTTCCGAACGTGCTGCGGATGTCGCCGTCATACGTGGATCCCTTCCTTCTCGTGACTACCGTCTTGGCGGCCGACGTGGGCACCGCCGAGCGCTTCGGCGCTCACTTCGGCGAAGGCCGCGCCAAGGATGTCCAGGGCCTCCTGGGCTTCCCCGCGGCTGAGGTTCAGGGGCGGCAGGAACCGGGCGACACAGTCGTCCCGTCCTGCGAGCTCGAAGAGCAGCCCCCGGCGGAGCGCAGCCATCCGGACCCGGCCGGCGACCTCGCTCGCGGTCCAGCTGCCGAGCGGGTTCAGCTCGACACCGAGCATCAGCCCGCGCCCCCGGACCTCGCCGATCATGGGGCCGATGGCGTGGTTCAGCTGCAGCGCGTCCAGTCCCGCCCGGAGGAACTCCCCGATCTCGCGCACATGCGCCAGCACGTCATCGCGCTCGACGATCCGCATGAGGGCGGCACCCGCGGCGAAGGCGAGCTGGTTGCCGCGGAAGGTTCCGGTGTGCGCGCCGGGCGCCCAACCGTCCAGCCGCTCGTCGTAGATGATGACCGAGGCCGGGTGGCCGCCGCCCAGGGCCTTGGACGAGACGATGACGTCGGGTTCGATCCCGTACTGCTCGAAGGCGTACCACGTACCCGTCCGCCCGCAGCCGGTCTGCACTTCGTCGACCACCAGCGGGATGTTCCGCTCGCGCGTGATCCGACGGAGCTCGGTGACGAACTCGGCCCGGGCCGGGACCACCCCGCCTTCGCCCTGGACCATCTCAAGCACCACAGCGGCCGGGAGACGCACGCCACCGTTCGGATCAGCCAGCAGATTCTCCAGGTAGCGCACGCAGTTGACCTGGCAGCTGTCCGGGTTCAGAGCCAGCGGGCACTTGAAGCAGTACGAGTACGGGAAGAACGTCGTACCGGGCAGCAGGTTGTGCAGGTGCTCCTTCGAGCCACGCAGCCCGGTGATCGCAAGCGTGCTCTGCGTGCTGCCGTGAAAGCCGCCGTGGAACGAGATCACATCCGCCCGCCCGGTCGCGGTCTTGCAGAGCTTCAGCGCGGCATCGATTCCGTCCGCACCGGTCGGCCCGCAGAAGTGGATCTTCATTCGGTCCCGCATTGCCTCGGGCAGCATCCCGAGGAGCCGGGTGGAGAACTCCGACTTCGCCTCGGTGGGGAAGTCGAGCATGTGGGTGGCGACATTTAGCTGAGCCTGTGCTGCGGCGATCAGTTCGGGATTGCCGTGGCCGAGAGCCAGCACGCCGGCCCCGCTCAGAAAGTCGAGGAACCGGTTTCCGTCGACGTCGTGCAGATAGGAACCCTGTCCGCCGGCGACCGCGATCGGCGTGTGTCGCGGATAGGTACGGGCCGAGGACTCATCCCGCTCCTGCTGCTCCAGCAACCGCCGCGAAGCGGGCCCCGGGAGACTGGTGACAACGGACGCACTCACGACGAATTCCTTTCGCCCCACTCAGGAGCCGGGTTTGACTGCTTGGTGCCCTGGTCGAGAGGGGCGACGAATGCGAAGTGGAGCGCGTCGCGCGCAATCTCGATGAGCCGTTCCGCTCTGCTTTCCGCTGTCACGGTTCGACGCTGAAGAGGTTCTCGCTGTGTGCCGCCGCCAGCTCCGCCACCCGCGCCTGGAATTCCTGGGAGTCACCAGGACCGCGCCCGTGCTCGAAGCACTCGATGAGGCCCTCGCGCCCCAGGTAGTCGGTCGGCGGGCGGGAGTGGTCGCCGGGCTTCGCCGTCACATAGAGCGCGCGCTCGACCGGATCGAACCCCTGCGGCCGGTGTACACCGGTGATCGTGCCGCCGGCGGCCTTGAGGAAGCTGATCGCCGCGATCCCTTGCGGCGTGTCGGGGATCCGCGGCAGCTCTTCGATCGTCCGGCGGTACGCCGCGATGTGCAGGTCGTACGGGCTGAACCCGTAGACCCGGTCGATGAGGTCCATGATGCCGTCGCCGCCGGGGCGGGCCCCGACCTCGACCACGCTCAACTCGTCCCCGTTGACCAGGATCTCGACGTGGGCGATGCCGCGGTCGATGTGGAGCGCCTCGCAGGCCTTGAGCGCGAGCTCGCGCAGTGCGGCGTTGCCGGTCTCCCGGCTCGGCACCAGCTGGCCGGTCTCGGCGAAGTACGGGGGTGCGCTCTTGCTCTTGTCGGTGACGGCCAGCACCGCGCGGTTGCCCTCGTAGTTGATGACCTCGACGGAGACCTCGTGCGTCGAGACGAAGTACTCCTCCACCTGGAAGCGTCCGTCAGTGAGGTCGAAGGTCCCGGCGACCTCCATGAGCGAGGAACGGCAGTGCGCATAGGCGTCGTCGAGTTCGTCAGCCGCGTTGACCCTGATGATCCCGACGCTCCCGGCGAAGTCCCTCGGCTTCAGCACCAGGGGGAACTCCAGCTCCGCGGCTATTGCTCGCAGCTCCTCGGCGGTGGAGAACAACCGGTGCCGGGCGCAGGGAACACCGGCTTCCTCAAACGCCACCTTCATCGTGTGCTTGTCCCGCGAGAGCCGGAGCGCTTCGTCGGAGAGCGCCGGCAACCCGTAGTGGTGGGCGATCGTCACCGAGGCCTGCAGGGTCATCTCGTAGATGGGGACCACCGCGTCCGGCTTCAGGCCGGTCTGCCGCTCGAATTCCTCCACTGCCTTCAGCGCGGACTTGGCGTGGTAGGGACTGGCCGGGAGGACGTGGTCGAAATACCGGTTCGCACCGGAAACGGGATCCTCCGTCATACCAATCACCGGGCCGGGATAGGCACGCAGGGCGGAGACGATGGCTCGCTCACGCAACATCAGATCGGCACCGAGCAGCAGAAGGTACCGGTCCCCGTTAGCGTGGGCACGCTGCAAACTGAACATGGACTTCCTTAGCGCTTCGTCACCATGACGTGGCGAGGGTCTCAGCGCTGGTTCCCGAAACGTTCCCCCTCTGGTACTCAGGGCTTCGGCGCAGTCGCGTGACGTCCGTTTTGTGATCACGCGAGGCCGAGGAGGACGAGGGGCCGGATCCGAGGAAGGCCAGGAAGTGTCCGCCCTGCTGTTCGTAGCGGACGGTCGGACGGCGGGTGCCTGCCCACGCGCTCCTTGGACTCCACGCCCGGCCGCGTGCACGTTCGCCCCGGAGGCGGCGACCGCCAGGGGCAGGCCCTGGGCGTCGCAGGCCACGTGGACTTTTCCAGTGGTTGTCGCAACACTCCTGTTCGGGGAGTGCGATGGACTTCGGGATTCGGGTGGATCGACGGCCGCAGGGCCGGGTGAAGCCGGTGCGGGAACGGGAGGCGTACTCGCGGCTCGTGCAGCAGGCGTGAGCAACACCGAGGCGTACCGGATCGTGGGCGTGGACCGCAGGACCAGCCAGGACTGGAAACCACGAAGGCCCAGGTCAGACGATGTCTGCCCTGGGCCTTCCGTGGAGCCGCCTGCGGGATTCGAACCCGCGACCTACGCATTACGAGTGCGTTGCTCTGGCCAACTGAGCTAAGGCGGCGTCGCTGCCCTACGCGCTGGCAACGCGGGCCAGTCTACACAGGTTCGCGGGTGATCCGTAACGGGATATCGCGGCGGGGGTCAGGCGGAGGAGACGGCGAGCTTGGCGGCGAAGCCGGCGAAGAGGACGGCGACCCCGCTGGTGAGGGTGGCGGAGAGCCGCTTGCGGCGGCGGAAGGCGGTGGCGAGGGTGGTGCCGGCGAAGATCAGCAGGGTGAGGTAGAGGAAGCTGAAGGTCTGCAGGATCCCGCCGAGCAGGGCGAAGGAGAACGCCGGCTGGCCGTAGGACGGGTCGACGAACTGCGTGAAAAATGACAAGAGGAACAGGATCGCCTTCGGGTTCAGCAGGCTGATCACGAGCGCGCGCCGGAACGGCCGCTCGACGGTCCCGGTCGTCTGCTCGTCCGCCGTCGTGCCGGCGTCGGCGGCGGCGCGGTGTTCGCGCCACAGCTGGCGGGCCGCGCGGAGCATGCCGAAGCCGATCCAGAGCAGGTAGGCCGCGCCGCCGAACTTGACCACCGCGAAGACGGCCGGGTTGGCCTTCAGCAGCGAGGCGGCGCCCAGCGAGGTGAGGCTGATGAGGGTGAAGTCGCCGACGAAGACGCCGGCGGCGGCCCGGTAGCCGGTCCGGACGCCCTTGCGGGCGGCGACGGACAGCACGTACAGGGAGTTGGGGCCGGGCAGCAGGACGATGACGAGGGCGCCGATGACGTACGTCGCCAGGTTGTTGACACCGAGCACGGTGCGCTCCGGGGAGAGGAGGGGGCGGGGAAGCGCTCATCGTAACGTCGTACCGGTGATCGATTGAAGCTGAAACTACCTGGTGGGACGGCCCTTGATCGTCTACCGGCCGCAGCGCTTGCCCTGCTCCGGCGGTTCACCGGTCAGCAGGTAACGGTTGACCGCGCCGTCCACGCACGCGTTGTGCCGCCCGTACGCGGTGTGTCCGTCCCCGTCGTAGGTGAGCAGCCGCCCGGACTCCAGCTGGCCCGCCAGCGCCTGGGCCCACGCGTACGGCGTGGCGGGGTCGCGGGTGGTGCCGACGACGACGATCGGGGCGGCGCCCGCGGCCCGGACGGTGTGCGCCGAGCCGGTGGCCTTGACCGGCCAGTAGGCGCAGGTCAGCGCCATCCACGCCATGTCGCGCCCGAAGTGCGGCGAGGCGTGCTCGAAGTCCGGCACCGCCCGCCGGACGTCCTCCGGGCCGGCGAAGGGCGCGGGCAGGTCGAGGCAGTTCACGGCCGTGTTGGCGAACATCAGGTTGGGGTAGGAGCCGTCCGGCTCGCGCCCGTAGTACGAGTCCGAGAGCTTCAGCAGGCCGGTGCCGTCCCCGGCCGCGGCGTCGGTGAGCGCGCCGCGCAGCTTGGGCCACAGGAAGTCGGCGTACATCGCTTCGAGGACGCCCGTGGTGGCCTGGGCGTGGCTGAGGCGGCGGCCGCCGTCGGTGGTGGCCAGCGGCTGCGCGCGGACGGCCGCCAGCAGGGCCGCGAGCCGGTCGCCGGCCTCCTGCTCGGTGCGGCCGAGCGGGCAGTCGTCGCGCCGGGCGCAGTCCTTGGCGAAGGCCGCCCAAGCGGTCTCGAAACCGCCGGCCTGGGTCCGGTTGCCGGCCACGGAGTCGAGGGACGGGTCCATCGCACCGTCCAGGACGAGCCGCCCGACCCGCCCGGGGAAGAGCCCGGCGTACGTGGCACCCAGGAACGTGCCGTAGGACTTGCCGACGTAGCTGAGCCGCTCGTCGCCGAGGAGCGCGCGCAGCACGTCCATGTCGCGGGCGGCCTCGACGGTGCTCACGTGGCCGAGCGCCGCGCCGGCGCGCTCCCGGCAGCCCTCGGCGAACTCCTTGTCGGCGGCCACCAGGGCGTCGACCTCGCGCTGGTCGGCGGGGGTGAAGCCGACGGACGTGAAGGCGTCCATCCGGTCACCGCTCAGACAGGTGACGGGGCTGCTGCGGCCGACGCCGCGCGGGTCGAGCCCGACGAGGTCGTACCGGGCGCGGACCCCGCCGTCGTACGTCCGGGCGGCGGCCTCCACGTACTCGACCGCCGACCCGCCGGGCCCGCCCGGGTTGAGCAGCAACGAGCCGATCCGGCCCCCGGCCTGCGAGGCCGCCGCGCCGGGGATCGCGGGGGCGCGGACGGCCGTCAGGGCGAGGTCGCCGTCAGCGGGCCGACCGTAGTCGACCGGCACCTTGAAGGTGGTGCACTCGAACCCGTCGTCGCACGGCCGCCACGCGAGCCGCTGCGCGTAGTACGCACCGAGCTCGGCGGGCACCTCGGCGGGCAGCGGCTCCAGCGCCGTGACCTCGGCAGGCGGCGAACCCGGCGAAGACGCCGCCTCCGCCCCACCGCCCGAAGCGGGCACGCCCGCACTGCACCCGCCCGCCAGGAGCCCGGCCGCGGCGAGCGCTGCGGCCAGTACCCGCCCGGTGGCCTTCATCCGGATCCCTTCGATTCGATTCGATCCGCTCGACTTCACCCGGACCGTCCGACCATCGGCGGCTGCCCGCCGAAAGCGCGGCTCAGGAGGCCTTCCCCAGCGTGTCGGCCAGGTACTGCGCCGCCTGCCGCACGAGCCGCAGCCGCTCCCGGTCGGGCGTGAAGTCCTGCACGTTGTCCGAGATCCGCACGTCCGCCTTGGCCGCGGGACCGGCCCCGCCGTGCAGCGCGGCCTGGAGCTTGCGCGCCGCGTCCAGCCCGGCGGCGTCCGCCTTCGCGGCGGCGAGCATCAGCTTCGCCGCCGTCCCCGTGGGCGCCTCCGCGCCGGCCTGGGTTAGCGCGGCGGCGTCGTACCGCCCGGAGACGGCCGCCGCGGCGCCGTACAGGTCCGGGCGGGCCAGCCCGGCCGCCGCGGCGCACGGCGCGCCGCCCTCGACCCCGAGGGTGCCCCAGGAGGCCGGGCCGGGCGGCAGGGCCCGGAAGGTGGCGGCGATGGTGGTGCGCAGCGACGCGTCGTCGGCGACGGCCTGCGGGGCGGCGGCGACGAGGTCGCAGGGGTGCGCGGTGCCGTTCGGCGCCTCGGGGGCGACCAGGATGAACGGCCGCGCCTTGCCGGTCTGCAGGGCCGCGCCGATGCCCTCGAAGACGTCCGGGACCTCGGCGTCGGCGGTCTTGCGCGGGGTCGCGGCCTGCATCACGACGACCGGGAAGCGGGCGTTCGGCTCCTTGGCGTACTGCGGCGGCAGCCAGACCCGGACGTTGCGCGGCTTGCCGTCGGGACCGAGCACGGCGGACTGCAACAGCTCCCCGCCGCCCGGGTGGCCGACGCTGTCGAACCGGCTCGGCACGGCGGCCGGCGATGTCGCCGCCGCGGCCTGGGCCACGGCGGCCTCGGCCGTGGGCGGCACCGCCTGCTGCCGGGGGCCGGCGCCCTGCGCACCGCCCGGGGCGGCCGCGTCCACGGCGGGCTCCGCGCGCTCCGCCGGCTCCTCAGCGGTCCGGGTCATGCCGCCGAACGCGCCGAAGGCGGTGAGCAGCGTCAGCGCCGTGACGCACACCCCGCAGACCATCGCCCCGGCCGCCCGCAGCAGCATCGGCCACCGGTCGCCGGCCAGCTCGTACGCCTGGGCGGCCCGCAGGTCGCGCCAGCGCAGGTGGGCCCCGCGGGCCAGCCAGAGGCCGCCGAGGGCGGCCGCCAACAGGGGGATGACGAGGAGCGAACGGACCACGGAACGCACCACCTAGGGCGGAGGACCGGACGACCGGGGCGGACCCGGCGCCGTACGGGACGCGACGGCCCCGGCACCGGGGCGCAGTCGGCCCCCAGCGTGCGGGACGACCCGGCGGTCACACGCGGGTGTGCCCGGCGCGTACCGACCGTTCACTCGAAGGTGGGACACCGGGGTAGGGCGGGAAGCGGAACGCGCCCGCCCCTGGACCGCCCCGCGCGCCTCAGCCCGCGCGCAGCGCCACCGTCATCGCCTCGACCGCGAGCAGCGGGTCGACGTTGCGGTCCAGCGCCCGCCGGCAGGCGAGCACCGCCTCGATGCGGCGCAGCGTGCCCTCCGCGGGGCCCGCCTGGGCGACCCGGTTCAGCGCCTGCCGCTGGTCCTCGTTGGCCAGCGCGCCGGTGGAGCCGAGTTGGAGCGCGAGGACGTCGCGGTAGAAGCCGAGCAGGTCGAGCAGCGCGACGCCGAGGGTCTCGCGGCGGGTGCGGGTGGCCCGGCTCTTCTGCCGCTTCTCCAGTTCCTTGACCGCACCGGCCATGCCGCGCGGCGCCTTGCCGCCCTCGGCGGCGCCGTAGACGGCCTTCAGGTCGTCGGTCTCCTTGGCGTCCTGCGTCTCGGCGAGCGCCTCGGCGTCGGCCTTGGCCGTGTCCACCAGGCGCTGGGCCGCGGCGAGGCAGCCGCCGATGTCGGAGACCTCCAGGGGGATCCGCAGCACCTCGGTGCGCCGGGTCCTGGCCTGGTCGTCGACGGCCAGGCGGCGCGAGCGCTCGACGTCGCCCTGCCCGGCGAGCGCGGCCAGGCGCGCCGTGTCCGGGTCGACGCCGTCGCGGCGGACCAGCATGTCGGCGACCGCCTCGGCGGCCGGGGTGCGCAGGACGAGCAGGCGGCAGCGCGAGCGGATGGTCGGCAGCACGTCCTGGACGGAGGGCGCGCAGAGCAGCCAGACCGTACGGGGGGAGGGCTCCTCGACGCCCTTGAGCAGCGCGTTCGCGGCGGCCTCGGTGAGCCGGTGCGCGGCGTCCACGAGGATCACGGACCAGCGCCCGCCGGTCGGGTAGCTGGAGGCGCGCAGCACGAGGTCGCGCATGTCGCCGACACCGATCGACAGCCCGTCGGTCCGGACGTACTTCACGTCCGCGTGGCTGCCGGCCAGCACGGTGTGGCAGCCGTCGCAGAACCCGCACCCGGGCGTGCCGCCGAGCGCGAGGTCCGGACTCGTGCACTGGAGCGCCGCGGCGAACGACCGCGCGGCCGTGACCTGCCCGGCCCCGGGCGGCCCGGTGAACAGCCAGGCGTGCGTCATCAGGGAGGCGTTGGCCCCCTCCGCCGGCCCGGCGCCACGGCCGGCCGTCACCATCGCCCCGGCCGCCTTGGCGGCGGCGGTCAGCTGCTCGACCACCCGCTCCTGGCCCACCAGGTCGTCCCAGACGGCCACTGCTGCTCCCAAGCTCCGTACGGCTGCGCTCCGCCGTCGAGCATACGTGCCCGCCCGGACACCCACTGCGCCGTCCGAGCGACACCCCACCCAGCACCACCGCACCCACCTAACCCCCCTCTCCCCCCGACCCCACCCAAGGCGAGAGGGTCGAGCTGCGGGAGGGGGTGGCGGAGGGGGTGGCCGCGGAGAGGGGCGTGACGGGTGATTTTCAGACTGCCAACGGCGAGAACACCCCACCCACAGAGT
>NZ_JBHYWI010000034.1:73996-91562 GCF_042751525.1 Kitasatospora sp. NPDC059408 | reverse complement strand
GCTCCGTGGGGGAGCACCCGGCCGACCGCCTTCTCGCATGGGTTACCGGGGGGTCTTCTCGCATGGGTTACTGGGGGGCGCGGCCCGCGCCGGCAGCGAGCTCCTTGGCGGCCTCCGTGAGGTCCTTCGCGGTGTCGATCGCGCGCCAGTACACGCCCTGCGGCAGCTGGTAGCCCGCCAGCCGCTTGCTGCGGGCGAGTTGGGGGAACGTGGTGCGCTCGTGATCGCCCACGTCCGGCAGCAGCTCGGCGAACTCCGGGCTGAACACGTACAGGCCCGCGTTGATGAGGAACGGCGACGGCGGGGCCTCGATGAAGTCCAGCACGTTGCCGAACTGGTCGGTCTCCACCGCGCCCCACGGGATCCGCGGCCGGGCCAGGGCGAGCGTCGCGACGGCGTCCCGCTCGTGGTGGAAGGCGGCCATGTCGCGCAGGCTGAAGCGGGTCCAGATGTCGCCGTTCGTGGCGTACCAGGGCTCGTCCGGGCGGGGCAGCGCCCTGGCCGCGTACTTGAGCCCGCCGCCGCGCCCGAGCGGCTCCTCCTCGACGACCGTGCGCACGCGCAGCGGCAGGTCCGCCTTGTCCAGCCACTCCTGCAGCACGTCGGCCAGGTGGCCGCAGGACACCACGACGTCCGTGACGCCCTCGGCGGCGAGCCACGCCAGCTGGTGACCGAGGATCGGCGTGCCCGTGCCCGGGATCTCGACCAGCGGCTTCGGGCGGTCGTCCGTGTAGGGCCGCAGCCGGGAGCCCTGGCCGCCGGCCAGGATGACGGCCTGCGTGACGGGCGTCGTGGTCGGCCGCGGCGGCTGTGCCTGCTGTGCCTGCGGGGGCGTGGGGTCGGCGGCGGGGCCGGAGTCAGCGCTCATGGCTGAACAATAGGCGCGCGGACGGGGGTTGGAGCCGCGGTTGCCGGGGCGGCGGGTGCGCGTTCAGGTGTTTGGGCGTGCGGGCCGGTGGGCCAGCGGGCTGGCCGGCGGGCGTGCGGGCGTGCGGGCGTGCGGGCCGGCGGGTAGGCGTCAGCCCGTGATGCCGGCCGCGAACGAGCCGTCGCAGACCGGGCGGGCGAACGAACGGGCCCGCTGGACGTCGCCCTGGTACTTCTTCACCGTCGCCCGGCCCAGCTCGGTGGCGAGCGAGGTGCAGTACGGCGTCAGGGCGGGCTGCTCGCGCATCGAGCGCTCCAGCAGGTCCAGCGCGGCGGCCGGGCTGTGCTCGCGCAGCTCGTCCAGCATCGCGACGCGCAGCGCGTCCTGCGGCGCCAGCCCGTCGGGAGTCTTGCCGGCCGCGCCCGCGGTGCGTCCGATGCCCGCGCCGTCGCTGCTGGACGCCGCGACGACCTGCTGGTCGAGCCCGGTCGGCGGGGCCCACGGGACCCGGGTCACGGCGAGGGTGCCGGTGGTCACCAGGACGACGGGCAGGGTGAGGGCGACGGTCTGGCCGATACGGCGCAAAAGCTGCTTCACGCTCAGGAGCGTAGCGGTGGGTGCGCCCCGGATCGCCCTCCGTTACACCATCGAGTGACGACGTGTCCGGGTTCGTCCCGTCACCGTGTTGACGCGGGGGTGTACGGACGGAGCCCGCCGGACCGGGAGGCGGTCCGACGGGCTCGTGTCGCGCTTGCGCCGTGCCGGTGGTGTGCCGTCGGCTCAGCTGCTGAGGCGGGCACCCGTGCTGGTGGAGAACACGTGGGTCTCGTCGGCGATCGGCACGACGTGGATCGTCTCGCCGCGGGCCGGGATCTGCCGGCCGTGCACGCGGACCACGATGTCCTTGTCCTCGCCGCCGATCTTGGTGGTGCCGTAGACGAAGCCGTCCGAGCCGAGCTCCTCGACCACGTTGACCGTCACCGCGACGCCCTCGATGCCGCCGGCCGGGACGACCTCGAAGTGCTCCGGGCGGATGCCGACGGTCACGGTCTTGTCGAGGCCGGCGCCGGACAGGTCGTCACGCGAGATGTTGACCACCGAGCCGCCGAACTTCACGCCGCCGTCCACCAGCGGCACCTCGACCAGGTTCATGGCCGGCGAGCCGATGAAGCCGGCCACGAAGAGGTTGGCGGGCCTGTCGTACATGTTGCGCGGGGTGTCGACCTGCTGGAGCACGCCGCCCTTCAGCACCGCGACGCGGTCGCCCATGGTGAGCGCCTCGGTCTGGTCGTGGGTCACGTACACCGTGGTGATGCCCAGGCGGCGCTGCAGGCCGGCGATCTGGGTGCGGGTCGAGACGCGGAGCTTGGCGTCCAGGTTCGACAGCGGCTCGTCCATCAGGAAGACCTGCGGCTGGCGCACGATCGCCCGGCCCATCGCGACGCGCTGACGCTGACCGCCGGACAGCGCCTTCGGCTTGCGGTCCAGGTACTCGGTGAGGTCGAGGATCTTCGCGGCCTCCTCGACCTTGGTGCGGATCTCGGCCTTGTTGACGCCGGCGATCTTGAGCGCGAAGCCCATGTTCTCCGCGACGGTCATGTGCGGGTAGAGCGCGTAGTTCTGGAACACCATCGCGATGTCCCGGTCCTTCGGCGGAAGGTGGGTGACGTCCCGGTCGCCGATCCGGATCGCGCCGCTGTTGACGTCCTCCAGACCGGCCAGCATGCGCAGGCTGGTCGACTTGCCGCAGCCCGAGGGGCCGACCAGCACGAGGAATTCGCCGTCCGCGATCTCCAGGTCCAGCGCGTCCACGGAGGGCTTGTCCGCCCCCGGGTAGACGCGGGTCGCCTGGTCGTACGTGACAGAAGCCATGGTTGAGCTCTCCTTCACCGGCAGGAACGTGCCGGACGATCCGAGTAAAGGGGGGTTTCGTTCGTCTCACCGACCCGCCGAGTGGTCTGGACCACTACACGAACCGGCTCCCGGCGACGCTACCTGTGCCCCCGCCGCTTGTCAGCCCCCCTCCGGCCCGATTTCCGCATCGTTTCCATCACGCCCGCCCCGGCCGCCAACCCCCGGATATCCCCCCACCCCGCCACCCGCGCCCGGTAGACTGCCCCCGGTGCCGCCGTGATCCGTCGCGGACGGCCACCGTGCCTCCTTAGCTCAGCTGGCCAGAGCACCGCTCTTGTAAAGCGGGGGTCGTCGGTTCGAACCCGACAGGGGGCTCTGCGTGTGGAGGGCCAGTCCGCCGGGGTGCATCCGGTCGGGCTGGCCCTTCGGTGTTGGTGGGGCCGGGTCAGGAGGGTGGCGCGGCGGGGAGGGTGAGGGTTGCGAGGGCGCCGCCGGTGGGGTGGTTGGCGAAGGCCAGGGTGGCGCCGATGACGCGGGTGTGGCCGGTGGCGATGGTGAGGCCGAGGCCGTGGCCGCGGCCGCGTTCGGGGGCGTTGGTGCGGAAGCGCTGCGGGCCGTCGTCGAGGAGGTCGTCGGGGTAGCCGGGGCCGTGGTCGCGGACGGTGATGCGGTGGCCGTCGACGTGGAGTGCGACGGGGGCGGCGCCGTGGCGGTGGGCGTTGACGACGAGGTTGCCGAGGATGCGGTCCAGGCGGCGGAGGTCGGTGCGCACCTCGGCGTCGGCGGTGACCGTGACGTCCACGTCCAGGCCGGTGAGCGTGACGGTGCGGCGCACCGCCCGTTCGAGGGGGACGGTGGAGAGGTCCGGGGTCTCGACGTCGGCGTCGAGGCGGGAGACCTCCAGCAGGTCCTCGACGAGGGCGCGCAGGGCTTGGACCCGGTTCTGGACGAGCTGGGTGGGCCGGCCCGGGGGCAGCAGTTCGGCGGCGGTGACCAGGCCGGTCAGCGGGGTGCGCAGCTCGTGGGCGACGTCCGCGGTGAAGCGCTGCTCGTCCGCGAGCCGCCGGTGCAGCGAGCGGGACATCTGGTCGACGGCCGCCGCGAGGTCGGCCACCTCGTCCCGCCCGTCGACGAGTTCGCCGATCGGGGTGTCGGTCCGGCCGGCGGCGATGCCCCGGGCGGCGGTGGCCGCGGTGCGCAGGCGGCGGCTGATCCGGTCCGCGACCAGCACGCCGGCCAGGACGGTGGTGAAGACGGCCGCGACGACGGTGAGCAGGATGATCCGGTCGAGGTCGGCGATCGCCTGCCGGTCCTGGGTGAAGTCGACCCGGACCGAGAGCACGGCGTTCTGGACCGGTCCGGCCGCCCACATCGTCTCGCCGTCCGGCCCGGCCGCCAGCAGCGTGCCCTGTCGTCCGTCGGCGGCGAGCGTGTGCAGGCGGGCCGGCAGCGCGGGGTCGTTGAGGGCGGCGCCGTGGGCGGGGGCCTCGCCGCGTCCGTACGCGCCGAGCGAGGAGTCGAGGGCGGCGACGGCGGTGGCGCGGGCCTGGTCGACGTGCTGGCGGATCATCGCCTGGTGGACCAGCAGGCCGACGGCCACCGCGACCAGGACGGAGATCGCGGCGACGGCGGTGGCGATCTGGCGGCGCAGCGTCATGCCGGCCGCCGCAGCTTGTAGCCGAAGCCGCGGACGGTCTCGATCCGTCCGGCGCCGATCTTGGCGCGCAGCCGCTGCACGTGGACGTCGACCACGCGGGTGTCGGCGCCCCACTCATAGTCCCAGACGCGTTCGAGCAGGGTCGAGCGCTCCAGCACGATGCCGGGCGCGGCGGTGAACTCCAGCAGCAGCCGCAGCTCGGTGGGGGTGAGCGGGACGAGGCGGCCGTCCACCCGGACCTCCATGCTGTCGGTGTCCACCTGCATGCCGTCGAAGCTGCGCACGGTGGGCGAGGGGGACGGGGAAACAGCGGCGGAGACAGAGGGGGAAACAGGAGGGGAAACGGAAGGGGGCGGCGTGGGGAGGTCGTCGTCGGCAGGGGCCGGGACGACGCGGATCCGCCGCAGGACCGTCCGGATCCGGGCGACCAGCACGGCGCTCTCGAACGGCTTGACCACGTAGTCGTCCGCCCCGGCCTCCAGCCCGGACACGACGTCCACCGGGTCGGTGCGCGCCGACATCATCAGGATCGGCAGCTGGCTCTCCTCGCGGATCCGCCGGCACAGCCCGACGCCGTCGAGGAGCGGCAGCATGACGTCCAGCAGGACCAGGTCCGGCCGGACGGCGTGGAACGCCTCCAGCCCTTCCAGGCCGTCGGCGGCCGTGGAGACGGGGAAGCCGTAGCGCTCCAGGGCCATCCGGGTGGCCTCGCGGATCACCTCGTCGTCCTCGACGATCAGGATGCGGGGCTGCGCGGGCGTCTCGGCGGGGGTCATGGGTGCTGAGGCTAGGGGGTCGGGGATCACGGCTGCACTCCCGGGAGGGCGGGCGTCGGCCGGGCGGGGTTCTTGGGGACGAGCGGGGACGGCACGGCCGTCGGGGTGGCCGGCTCGGCCGTCGGACGGACGGGGCCGGGGGCGCGGCCGCCCGGGGGCATGACGGACGTCACCGGGTCCGGTGCGGCGGACGGGCCGGGCAGCGGGCCGGTGCCCTCGAACTTCTGCTCCAGCCGGACGAGCCGGACGCCGTCCCACTGGTAGTGGCTGGTGGTCTGGACGGAGGCGGTGGTCTGCTCGTGCAGCCACAGGTCGGTGCCGATGGTCTCGGCGCTGAACAGCGGCACCAGCTTGACCCGCAGGATCGGTACGAGCCGGTCGTCGACCAGGGTGTAGACGTGCAGCACGACCTGCTGGGGCACGGCCACGGCGGTGATCAGCTCGGGCTTGCCGTCGCCGGTGAGGTCGCGGAACTCGGGGCTGCGGACCGCGCAGCCGGTGCACGATCCGAGGGCCGGCCGCTCCTCCGCGCTCACGCCGGGGTCCTTCGTGAGGACGGCGTGGACGTCGACCGCGGTGATGTCCCGCCCGGCCACGGTCAGGTCGGGCACGGGCTGCGGCGGCGCCTGGGACGCGGAGCCGGTCTCGGCGGTGGAGGAGGACGGCGTCGGCGGGGCGTTCAGTCCGGGCCAGAGCGGCTGGGCCCGCAGCGGCGGTGTCACCGGCTGCGACGGGCCGTGGTCCTTCAGGCCGCCGGGGTCGGCCCGGCCCACGACCAGGGCCGCGGCCACCGCGACGAGGACGGCCACGGCCGCGAGGGCGGCCACCGGCGTGGCGGCGCGCCGTCGGCGGGGCGGGGGTGCTGCTGCCACGTCGGTGCTCGCCCTCCTGGAATGCCTGGCCTGGGATGCCTGGCCTGGGATGGCCTGGCCTGGGGTGCCTGGCCTGGAACGCCTGGTCTGGGATGCCTGGTCGTAGGGGGACGCCGCAGGCGTACGGCGTCCTTGGTGTGCCTTTGGTGTAGGTCGTGCCGGCGGTGGCCGGCGGTTCCCGTGCGGCCGGCCGGGCCGCCTCAGGCCGCCTCAGCCGGCCTCAGGCCAGGTCGGCCAGGACGACGATGTTGTCGGTCCAGTGGCCGTCCGCACCGATGCTGCCGCCGCAGGTGATGAGCCTGAGGGTCGGGGCCGGGGTGTCACCGTAGACGGTGTCGGTCGGGAAGCGGTCCTTGGCGGCCTGCAGCAGTGAGCGGACCTTGAAGTCCACGGTGGTGCCGTCCGCGCGTCGCACCTGGACGAGGTCGCCCGGCCGCAGCTGCGGCACGCGGTGGAAGACCGCCGGGCCGTGGACGGTGTCGTAGTGCCCGATCAGGACGGCGGGGCCGGTCTCGCCCGGGGTGGGCCCGTTGCGGTACCAGCCGACCTCCCCGGCCCGGTCGGCCGACGGCACCTGGACCGTCCCGTCGGCGTTCAGGCCGAGGCCGGTCACCGGGGCGTCGACGCCGGCCGACGGGATGAGCAGGCGGGTCGGCTCCGAGGCGGGGAGGGCCTTCGGGGCGGCGGGCGGTGCGGTGGCGGCGGAAGCGCCGGCGCCGGTGGTGCCGGAGACGCCCGGGGTGGACGCCGCGGGCCCGGGGGCCGGACCGTCCGTCGCGCTGCCGTGCGCCGAGGACTCGATCCGGACGACCGGCGTCTCCTGGGAGCCGATCGCCACCGACACGCCGAGCACCAGGCACAGCAGCCCGGCCGCCCCCACGACGGCCCGGCGCACCACGCCCGGTCTGCGCCGGGGCCCGCGCCGCCGCCGTCCGCGCCCTCGTTCCGGTACAGGCCCCTGCCCTCGTCCCCGACCGGTCGCGCGCCGCCGCCGGCCGGCCGGTGCCCCGTCCGCGCCCGGGGCCGCCCCGGCACCGCCGCCCCGCCTGGCCAGGTGCGGGGCTGCGGCGCCGGGGTGCCCGGAGGGCTCGGGGCCGGTGTCAGCCGCGCGCACCGGAGCGGCGGCGCAGGAGGGCGAAGCCCAGCGCCCCGGCGCCGACGGCCGCGACGGCACCGCCGGCGGCCAGCGTGAGGCCGTTGCCGTCGGTCGCGGTGGACCCGTCCCCGGCCTGGGCGGCGCCCTTCGGGACCTCGCGGACCTGCGGCCGGTTGGTGTCCTTGGCGTCGGCCGGCGCGGGCGTGGCGGTGGGCGTCTTGGCGACGCCCTCGGCTGCGGGCGCACCGGCGGTGGGCCGGGCCGGAGCCGGCTGGGCGGGTGCGGAGCCCTTCGGCACCACGACCGCGCCGGAGGCGGCGGGGCCGGCGGTCGGGGTGGCCGTCGGGATGGCCGGGGCGGCGCTCGGGGCGGCCGTGGGCGTGGCCGGGGCGGGGGCCCCGTCGGCCCACGCCTGCCCGCCGGTCAGGGCGGTCAGCAGCGCGGCCCCGGTCAGTGCGCAGACGGCCAGGACCCGGCGGCCCGGCGCGCGATCGGTACGGCTCCTGCTCATGGGGTGCTCTCCTTCGTCGGCATCGTCGACGCTCGTCGTCGATGGTCGGCATTGACGTCCGTCGTCGACGTCCGTCCTCGACGCGTTCCGACCCCTGCGGCCGGTGCGTCGACGGAGACGTTAGGGAGCCCGTGTCGCGGTCCCCGGCCGGTCGCGTCACGGCGGCCCATCGGCTTCGTAACGCCCCCGACGGCCTTCGTAACGGCTCCGGAGGGCTCTGTAACGACGGCCGGGCAACGACGGCCGGGCAACGATGGCCGCGCAACGACGGCCGGGCAACGACGGCCGGGCGACGAAGGCCCGGCAACGCCCCCCGGAGCCCCGGCAACGACCCCCGGAGCCCCGCGGCACCACCCAACTCCCGGTACGCGGAAGGAAACCTCCCCCGCCCCTGAACCAACCCGCCCGCCCGTGCGTACCCCCTGGTGATGGGGGGACCGGAGAGAAAGGTGGCAGCGATGAGCATGCTGGCCAACCTGGTCCCGGCGATGCGGCACGGCGGCAAGCACGACCGCAAGACCGGCAAGGAGACCAGGGACTCCAAGGCGGGCCGCCGTCGTCGTCGCGGGTCGAACTCGCGGCACTGACGGCCCCGCCGTCCTGTCAGGGCCGGGCCCCCGGCGGCCCGGCCACGTTCCACGGGCTGGAGTCGAACCGTGTGGTCACCGCTGCGGCCGACGGCCGCCGACGCGGGTGACGGCGACGGCGCCCGGGTGGATCCGGTCGTCGAGCCGGCCCCGGCCCTGCCGCTGCGGCGGACGTTCGGGCGGCTCTGGCCCTACACGAGGGGCGGGCGGCGCTGGCTGGCCCTGCTGCTGGTCCTCGTCCTGGCCGGTCCGGTGGTCGACGCGGCCGCGATCTGGCTGTTCAAGGTCGTCGTCGACGACGTCCTCGTCCCGCACAGGCTCGGCCTCTTCCTGCCGGTCGCGCTCGCCTACGCGGGGCTGACGGTCGTGGCGGGGGCCCTGGGCTTCGCCGACGAGATGACCTCGACGTGGGTCGGCGAGCGCTTCCTGCTGGCCCTGCGGGCGGACGTGTTCCGGCACCTGCAGGGCCTGTCGCTCGGCTTCTTCGAGCGGCGGCGGCTCGGCGACGTGCTGGCGCGGCTGACCGGCGACGTCGAGGCGGTCGAGACGTTCCTGCTCTCGGGCGTCGTCGACGCGGTCGCGTACGTCGCCGAACTCGCCGTCTTCCTGGGGGTGTTGTTCTACCTCCGGTGGGACCTCGCGCTGGTCGCGCTCATCGTGGTGCCGCTGTTCTGGTTCACCGCGCGGCACTTCTCGGCGCGGGTGAAGGCCGCCTCGCGCGAGCGGCGGCGGCGCAGCGGCTCGGTCAGCGCGCTCACCGAGGAGTCGCTCGGCAACATCGCGCTCGTCCAGGCCTGCAACCGGCAGGGCTGGGAGCAGGAGCGGTTCCGGCGGGAGAGCATGGCGCGGTTCCGGGCGACGATGGAGGCGACCCGCCTGCGCGCGCTGTTCGCGCCGATCGTGGACGTCCTGGAGCTGGCCGGCGCGCTGATCGTCCTCGGAGTGGGCGCCTGGGAGCTCGCGCGCGGACGCCTGACGCTGGGCGAACTCCTGGTCTTCGTCGCCCTGTTGAGCCGGCTGTACGGCCCGGTCCGGGGGATCTCCCGGCTCAGCAACGGCTTCTACTCGGCCTCCGCCGCCGCCGAACGGATCCTCGAACTCCTCGACGAGCGCCCGCAGGTGAGCGATCCGCCGGTGCCGCTGCGCCCCGCCCGGGTGCGCGGGGCGGTGGCCTTCGACGGGGTCTGGTTCCGCTACCCGGGCTCGACGCGGGTGGCGCTGTTCGACGTGTCGTTCCGCGCCGAGCCGGGCGAGACGGTCGCGCTGGTCGGCCCGAGCGGTGCGGGCAAGTCGACCGTCGCCAAGCTGCTGCTGCGCTTCTACGACCCCGAGCGCGGGGCCGTCCGCCTGGACGGGATCGACCTGCGCGAACTGGCGGTCGCCGACCTGCGCGAGCACATCGCCGTCCTGCTCCAGGAGACCCTGGTCGTCCACGGCACCGTGCGCGAGAACATCGCGTACGGGCGGCCGGGCGCCACGGACGCCGAGATCGTGGCCGCCGCTCGGGCCGCCGACGCCCACGAGTTCGTCAGCCGGCTCCCGGACGGCTACGACACGGTGGTCGGCCGCAACGGGCGGCTGCTGTCCGGCGGGCAGTGCCGGCGGCTGGCGATCGCCCGCGCGATGATCCGCGACGCGCCCGTGCTGATCCTCGACGAGCCGACGACGGGGCTGGACGCCGAGTCCGCGCGGCGGGTCCTGGCGCCGCTCGGGCGGCTCATGCGGGGCCGGACGACGATCGTCGTCTCGCACGACCTGTCCGCCGTCCGGCACGCCGACCGGATCGTGCTGCTCCGCGACGGCTGCGTCGCGGACAGCGGCACGCACGGGGAACTGCTGGCCCGCGACGGCGGATACGCGCGACTCGACGGGCTGCAGCGCTCCGACCTGGCCGAGGAGGTGCCGAGTTGAGTCCGGACACCGTCCAACCACCCCTCCCCGCAGGGACGTTCATCGCCCCCGGGTACCAGGTCCTGGCGCACCTCTGCCGCACCGGCTGGCTCGACCTCTACGACGCCTGGAGCGGGGAGCGCGACTGCCGCTGCGTCGTGAAGGTGCTCCGACCGGACCGCCGCCGCGAGCGGCGGCTGCGCGCCCGGCTGCTCCAGGAGGGTCGCTGGCTGGCCGAGTTCACGCACCCGCACCTCGTCCGCGGCTACGGGACGGGCGAGCGCCCGCAACCGTACGCCGTCCTGGAGACGCTCGCCGGGGAGACGCTCTCCCACGTCCTGGACACCCGCCCCCGCCGCCCGGCCGCCGCCGACGTGGCCATGCTCGGGCTCCACCTGTGCTCGGCCGTCCACTACCTGCACGGCCGCGGCCTGCTGCACCTCGACCTCAAGCCCTCCAACGTCGTGATCGACTGCCGCCGCGCCAAGGTGCTCGACCTCAGCGTCGCCCGTCCGCCCGGCCCGGCCGCACCCGGCATCGGCACCGACGGCTACCTCGCCCCCGAGCAGGCCCGTGGCGGGCGGCTCACCGCGGCCGCCGACGTGTGGGGCATCGGCATCACCCTCTACGAGGCCGCCACCGGCGACGTCCCGTACGACGGCCCGGACCCGGACGGCCCGGCACCACCGGTCTCCCGGCGCCGCCGCCTCCCGCGCCCGCTGGCCGCCGCCATCGACGCCTGTCTGCGCACCGACCCGGAAGCCCGCCCGAGCGTGCCCGAACTGGCCGACCGTCTCGACGAGTTGCTCCCCCAGGGGCGCCGCGCGGTGCCGCCGGACGAGCAGTGACCTCAGCGCGCCGCCCGCAGCCGGCGCAGCGTCCAGTCCGTGCCCAGTCGCTGCGTGTGCGCCGTGAACAGCTCCGCGGCCCGGCGGTACGACAGCCGCCCACGGCCCGTGTGCGGGCAGCGGTCCGCGGGTGCGGTGCCGGCAGGGGCCCTGCGGTCGGTGAGGAAGAGCGGCCCGGTGGCGCGGCCGGCGACGAGGAGGGGGAGCAGGCGGGCGGTGCCGGCCTGCCACTGCACCGCCGGCCGCCCCGGGCGGGTGCGGGTGCGGCGTGCCGGGAGGTCGAGGTCGTCGGTGTTCAGGGCGAGGACGGTCTCGATCGCGGCGCCGGACTCGTGCAGCAGGTGCCACAGCGTCTGCTCGCGCAGCGGCGCCCGGAGCGCGAACAGGGCGCGCAGCTCGTCCGGGGTGAGCGGGCCGGCGGCGGGTGCGGGGGCCGGGTGGGCGCGCAGGCCGGTGGTCGGGTCCCGGGTGATCCAGCCCCGGGCGCGCCACCAGGCCACGGCCGCGCGCAGGGTGGACAGCTCGCGGTTGAGCGTGCGCGCGTCGGTATCCGCGGCGCGGCGGGTGACGGCGGCGCCGAGGCGGGCGGCGGCGTCCGGGTGGTCGAGCAGGGCGAGCGGGAGGACGGGCGGCCGGGCGCGGCGGCGCCCCGGGCCGGTGGGGGCGGTCCGGCCGGCGAGTGCCCAGGCCCAGGTGTCCAGCCCGATCCGGTAGACCCGGCGGGAGCCCTCGGCGAGTCCGGAGAGGGCGAGGTAGCGCTCGACGGCGACGGCGTACTCGACCGGGGGAAGCTCTGTCATCAGTGATCCTCTGCCGCAGTAAACGAATGCCTCACGGACGCTTGAATCGTATCCGAAAATCGCAGTAAACAGCAGGTGAAACGGTGTCCAGCTAGCCGTTTACTGCGGCACATGCGGCCATCGCAGAAATTGATGCGAAAAGACTCAAGTTTTTCCGCCGGAGCCCTTGAACGGCTGTTCCGCGCGGAGGCAGACTTGCCGCCCATGGCAGTGGAAACCGAACGGATCCCGGCCCGTCGACGGCGCCCTGGAGACCGTCTCGCCGTGCTGGGCGAGCGCGACTTCCGGTGGTTCTTCGCGGGCTACGCGACGTCCCTCCTCGGCTCCGCGATGGCACCGGTGGCGGTGGCCTTCGCGGTGCTCGGCGGCGCAGCGGACGGCAGTGGCGGCCCCGGTGGCGGCGGCCCCGGCGCTGGCGGCACCGGCGGGGACGGTGCCGACCTGGGCTGGGTGATGGCCGCCCGGATCCTGCCGGTGGTGCTGGTCCTGCTCGCCGGCGGAGTGATCGCCGACCGGCTCGGCAGCCGCCGCATGATGCTCGCCTCGGACGGGCTCCGCGGAGTCGTCCAGGCGCTGTTCGCCGTGCTGCTGGCGACCGGACGGGCGCCGCTGTGGGCGATGGTGGCGCTCGTCGCCGTGTGGGGGATCGGCGAGGGGCTGTTCATGCCGGGGCTCGGCGCGCTGGTGCCCGGCCTGGTGCGCCGCCAGGAGCTCGTCGGCGACGCCAACGCGCTGCTGGGGATGGCCCGTTCGGTCGCGACGGTGGCCGGTCCCGCACTGGCCGGCGTGATCACGGCGGTCTGGGGGCCGGCGGTGGTGCTGGCGGCCGACGCGGCGACGTACGGGGTCGGCGCGTTCGCGCTGTACCGGCTGCGCCTGGCCGGTGCGGCGCCGGACGGCGGGCGCGAGTCGCTCCTCGCGGACCTCCGCGCCGGCTGGTCGGAGTTCGGCTCCCGGCCGTGGCTGTGGATCACCACCGCGCACATGGGGCTCTTCAACCTGCTGGTGTGGGCGCCGTTCCTGGTCCTCGGGCCGCTCACCGCGCAGCGCGAGCTCGGCGGTGCGCGCGCCTGGGGCGCGGTGATGGCCGTGTACGGCGTCGGTGCGGTGCTGGGCGGCCTGCTGATGCTGGGCCGTCGCCCGGCCCGGCCGCTGGCGGTGGCCACCGTGGCGACGCTGGGCTGGGCGCTGCCCTCGGCGGCACTGGCGGCCGGTGCGGCGCTGCCGTGGGTGGTGGCCGGGGCGCTGGTCGCGGGCGTCGGCTCGGCGGTCTGCGGCACGCTGTACGGCACGACGATGCAGCGCTGGGTGCCGCCGGAGGCGCTGGGCCGGGTGACGTCCTTCGGCGCGCTGGGCGCCTTCGCCCTGGGGCCGGTGGGCCTGGCGGCGGCGGGACCGCTGGCGGGGCGGCTCGGGACGGGGACCGTCCTGGCGCTCGGCGCCCTCTGGCAACTCGGCGCCGCCGTGGCGGTGCTGGCCGTACCCGCCGTGCGCCGCCGCCCCTGGGAGGGCGACGAGGAGGCGACCTGAACCCGCTCCGGGGCGCACCCCCGGGCGGACGCCCGGCCCCGGCGCGCCACCGCCCCGCCCGCCCGGTGGACCCGCCGGCGGGTGGGGCCGCCCTCCGCGTCCCTCCGCCCGGGCCACCCTCCCCGCCCCGGGCCACCCTTCCCGCCCCGCCCGGGCCACCCTCCGCCCGGGCCACCCTCCCCGCCCCGCCCTGGGCCGCACCCTCCCCGCCCCGCCCCGGGCCACCCTCCCCGCCCCGCCCCGGGCCGCACCCTCCCCGCCCCCGGGCGGTCCCGGCGAGCCGGTCGTACGGTGGAGGGTGCGGGGGTCGACGGAGTCGACGGAGGAGGCCGGCCATGCCCGGTTCGCTCACCATCAGCCACCACGAGGCCGCGGTGGCCCTCGACCACACGGACGCCGCGCGGCTCGCCACCGTGCTGGAGGAACTGGCCTATCTGCTGGAGATCCCGGGCCCGAACCGGATCAACGACGCGCAGCTCACCGTCCTGTGCGAGGGCCGCGCGGCGAACCGCGCCGAGCTGTCGCACTGGTCCCGCGCGCTCGCGGCGCAGCTGAAGGGCCGGCTCTAGCCCGGCGCACCGGCGCCGCCACCGGGCCCGCCGTACGATGGCGCGCGGGGCGGGCGGTGGTCGCACGCCTCCCGGGTGCCGGGGTGGCCGGCGGCCGGCCCGGTGGAGGGTGAGGGTGGGGGCCCGAGCGTGTCGCAGATGTCCTGGCTGACCGTGCCGACGCCGCTGCCGAGCGGCCCGATGCACATCGCCGTGACGCCGCTGGGCGTGGCGGCGGCGGGTTACGGCGGCCGCGACGGCGAGGCGCCGGCCTGCACCGACGGCGCGAAGATCGCCGCCGTCACCGACCGGATCGGCGCCTACCTGGCGGGCCGCAGCCGGGAGTTGGGCCTGCCGATCGACTGGAGCCTGAGTAGCGGCCCGCACCGGGAGGTGCTGCGGACGCTGTGGCGCGAGGTGCCGTACGGGCGGACCATCACCTACGGCGAACTGGCCGCGCGCAGCGGGGTGTTCGAGGACGTGACCGAGCCGGGCCTGGCGGCCCGCACGGTGGGGCAGATGATGGCCGCCAACCCCGTCGCGCTGCTCGTGCCGTGCCACCGGGTGGTGGCGGCGGACGGCATCGGGGGCTTCGGCGGCGGCCGGGTCGGGATCGACGTGAAGCGCTGGCTGCTGACCCTGGAGGGCGTGCTGGAGCCGACTCTCGACTGGAACGGCCCACTCTGACGCACCGGATGCGGGAGGATGGCACCCGGCATTCCGGCGAGTTCGATTAAGCAATCGAACAAATATCGAGCAAGTGATCTAGTCGTACTATTTGTTCGGTTATTCCGAACCACTCGAATGAGTGATTGCGGCGTGCCTCCGTTCGGGCCCACCATGAAGTTGCACCATGAATATGCAAGGCGTCACTTCATCGGGTTTGCGAAGGGCTCCCCTATGTCGACCGAAACGAATGCCGGTATTCCTGCGCCGGGTGCGCAGCCGGAGATCCGGCAGCAGCAGAGTCTGAGCACGGCGGGTGCGCGGAACCTCGCCACGACCACCAAGTCCGCGCCGCAGATGCAGGGCATCAGCCCGCGCTGGCTGCTCAGGATGCTGCCGTGGGTGCAGGTCTCCGGTGGTACCTACCGGGTGAACCGTCGCCTGCGCTACTCGATCGGCCGCGGCCGGGTGAGCTTCGTCAAGACGGGCGCCGAGGTGCGGATCGTCCCGCCGAGCCTCACCGAGGTGCCGGTGCTGCGCGGCTTCCAGGACGAGGCCCTCCTGGAGGAGCTGGCCGGGCGCTTCGTGCAACGCGAGTTCTCCGCGGGTGACGTGCTGATCTCCGCCGGTGCGGAGATCAGCGAGGTCTTCATCATCGCGCACGGCAAGCTGGAGCGGATCGGAACGGGCAAGTACGGCGAGGAAACGGTCATCGGCACCCTCGCCGACGGCGACCACCTCGGCGACGAGGCCCTGCAGGAGGACACCAACACCTGGCCGTACACGGTGAAGGCGGCCACCGCCGGCACCGTGATGGTGCTGCAGTGGCCCGCCTTCCAGGAGCTCCACGACCGCTCCGAGTCGCTGCAGCTGCAGATCATGGAGTACCTGAACGGCTTCCAGCAGGCGCAGAACAAGCACGGCGAGGCCGCGATCGACCTCTCCGCCGGCCACGAGGGCGAGTTCGAGCTGCCCGGCGCCTTCGTCGACTACGAGCTGAAGCCGCGCGAGTACGAGCTGAGCGTCGCCCAGACGATCCTCAAGGTGCACAGCCGGGTCGCCGACCTCTACAACCAGCCGATGAACCAGACCGAGCACCAGTTGCGGCTGACGATCGAGGCCCTGCGCGAGCGCCAGGAGCACGAGCTGATCAACAACCCGGAGTTCGGCCTCCTGCAGAACGCCGAGTACGACCAGCGGATCCAGACGCACTCCGGCCCGCCCACGCCGGACGACATGGACGACCTGCTCAGCCGCCGGCGCAGCACCAGGATGTTCCTCGCGCACCCGAAGGCGATCGCCGCCTTCGGCCGCGAGTGCAACAAGCGCGGCCTCTACCCGGGCACGGTCGAGGTCGAGGGCAAGCACGTCACCTCGTGGCGCGGGGTGCCGGTCTTCCCGTGCAACAAGATCCCGATCATCGGCGGCCACACCAGCTCGATCATCGCGATGCGGGTCGGCGAGGACAACCAGGGCGTCATCGGCCTGAACCAGACCGGAATTCCGGACGAGTACCAGCCGGGCCTTTCGGTGCGGTTCATGGGGATCGACGAGAAGGCCATCATCTCCTACCTGGTCAGCGCCTACTATTCGGCCGCCGTCCTGGTGCCGGACGCGATCGGCGTCCTGGAGAACGTGGACATCGCCCAGCGCTGAGGCGGGCGCCGCGGGCTGGCCGCGGAGGCGGCCCGCACGGCACGCCGACCGCACCCCGTCCCACCGCACCGAGCGCCGTCCGGCCCGGGCCCGTGTCCCGGGCCGGACGGTGCCACGCGCGCCCTACCGCGCACCGGCCGGCCGCGTCGCCCCCCGGGCGGCGGCCGGCCTTCTCACGACAGGTCATCAGGGGGAGGAACCCATGACGAGCCCCACGCTGGAGCGGGACCACCGGGAGGGCCACGAGGCCGAGGACGTGCTCGTCCGGGCCCGCGGTCTGGTCGACCCGGTCCTGCGGGCCGCCGTCGACTCGCTGCCGGGCGCGATGCGCAAGGTCGCCGGCTACCACTTCGGCTGGTGGGAGGCGGACGGCTCGCCCTCCGCGTCGCCCTCCGGCAAGGCGATCCGCCCGGCCATGGTCCTCGCCGCCGCCCAGGCCCTCGGCGGCGACCCGGCCGCGGCCACCGCCGCCGCGGCGGCCGTCGAGCTGGTGCACAACTTCACCCTGCTCCACGACGACGTCATCGACCGCGACGAGACCCGCCGCCACCGCCCCACCGCCTGGCGGGTGTTCGGCACCACCGAGGCGATCCTGGCCGGCGACGCGATGCACTCGCTGGCGCTGCGGCTGCTGGCCGAGGACACCCACCCGGCCGCCCGGTCCGCCGTCCGCCGGCTCACCGACTGCGTGGTCGAGCTGTGCGAGGGCCAGCAGATCGACTGCGCCTTCGAGCAGCGGGACGACGTCTCGCTCGCCGAGTGCCTCGCGATGGCCGAGGCGAAGACGGGCGCCCTGCTGGGCGCGTCCTGCGCGATGGGCGCGGAGTACGGCGGCGCGTCCGAGCGGGCGGCGAAGGCGATGGACGGCTTCGGGCGGGAGATCGGTCTGGCGTTCCAGCTGATCGACGACCTGATCGGCATCTGGGGCGACCCGGCCGTCACCGGCAAGCCGGTCGGGGCGGACCTGGTGGCCCGGAAGAAGTCGCTGCCGGTGGTCGCGGCGCTCGGCTCGGGCACGCCCGACGGCGCCCGGCTCGCCGAGCTGTACACGCTGGAACGGCAGCTCAGCGCCGAGGAGTTGGCACTCTGCGCGGCGGCCGTCGAGGGCGCGGGCGGGCGTGGCTGGGCGCAGGGCGCGTCCTGCGAGCGGATGGCCGCCGCGATGGACCTGCTGGCCGTGGCCGTGCCCGAGCCGGCCCGGACGGACGAACTGCTCGCGCTGGCCGAGCTGGTGACGCGCCGCACCCACTGACCGCGCGGGGGAGTGGGGGGTGGGGCCCCGCCCCGGGCCCCCCCGCCCCCCCCCCCGTCCACGCCCCCCGCGCCCTCGACCAGGGGATCGGCCGGGCGCTGTGGGTCGTCGGCGGCACCGACCCGGGCGTCGTCGCCGGGCTGATCGAGCGGTTC
>NZ_JBHYWI010000034.1:0-73986 GCF_042751525.1 Kitasatospora sp. NPDC059408 | reverse complement strand
GTGCCGCGCCCCCCCCACTGCCCGCGGGGGGGGGTGGGAAGTCGGCCCGGCCGACTTCCCACTCCTGCTTCCCTCCCGTTTTCCCTCGTTTCCCTCCCGCTTTTCCACTCCCGGGGCGTCCCCTTCCCTCCCCTTCCCTCCGCTTCCCTCCGCCCGCCCTTCCAGGTGCTGACCGGCGCCTCCCCGCCTAGCATCCCCTATGTAGTGATTTGTCCTGATCCTGCTGGGGAGAGCGACACCATGGTCAGCCCGGCCCTCGTCGATCCGACCACCGTCCGTGCGACGGCTGCCGAGGCGTGGCTGCGCGGGTACCCGATCCTGCGGAACTACCGCACCTTGTACGCGCAGGCGCTGGACGACGCCGATCCGGCGTACGTCGGCGGCTTCGGGGTCTTCCGCCACCACCCGCCGCCGTCCGCCCTCGACCCGGCGACCCTCCGCACCGCGACCCCCCACACCGCGCCTCTCCCCGCCTCGCCCCCCGGTGAGGGAGCCGTCGACCACGACCTCCCGTCCTCCTCCGCCTGGCTCGACCTGCGCGCCGAGCCCTGGGTCCTCTCCGTCCCCGCCGACGACCGCTACTACGTGCTGCCGGTCCACGAACTCGACGCCGTGTACGCCGGGTTCGTCGGCGCCCGCGCCACCGGCCCGGAGGCCGGCGACCACCTGGTGGCCGGCCCCGACTGGCAGGGCGAGCCGCCGCCCGGCGTCCGGAGCGTGATCCGGACCGCCACCCGTCTGGCCGGCATCGTCGCCCGCACGCACCTCGCCGGGCCGGAGCCGGCCGACGTCGCCGCGATGGAGGCCGTCCGGCAGCAGTATCGGCTGCGGCCGCTGCACGAGTACGAGGGCACCCCGGCGCCGCACCCCGCCCCGGACCCGGTCTGGCCGGTCTGGCGGGACGAGGTGACGGACACCGTCGAGTTCTTCGCCTTCCTCGACTTCCTGCTCGGCTTCTTCCCGCTCCCGTCGCCCCGCCACCCGGCCGCCGTCCCGCTCCCGCCCGCCGAGGCGGACCTGCGCGGCCGCCTCACCGACCTCGGGATCGACGGCCGCGGCGAGTTCGAGCCCGCCGCCCTCCCGCTGGACGTGCGGGCCGAGATGGCGCGCGGCATCGCCGACGCCCGGGCCCGGCTGGAGCGCGAGGCCGCCGCCCGCCCCGACGCGTGCGGCCTCGCCGGCACCCGCGAGCAGACCGGCGCCGACTACCTGCGCCAGGCCCTCGACGCCCGGCTCGGCCCGTACGACCTCCCCGCCGAGGAGGTCTGGTGCGGCGCCTGGACGGCCGACAGCGAGGGCCACCGGCCGCCCAGCGCGAGCGACCGCGACTACACGATCCGGTTCGGCCCCGGCGCGCTCCCGCCGGCCCGCTTCTCCTGGTCCGCCGCCCTGTACGAGCTCCCGGACCGCCGGCCGGTCGACAACACCCTCGACCGCTACGCGATCGGCGACCGGACCCCGGGCCTGGTCCACGACCGGGACGGCGGTCTGACGCTCCACGTCCGGCACAAGCGCCCCGCCGACGCCGAGCACTCCGCCAACTGGCTCCCGGCGCCGGACGGCCCGTTCACCGTCGTCCTGCGGCTCCACGGCCCCGAGGCGCCCGCACTCGACGGCCGCTGGCGGCTCCCGCCGCTCACCCCGCGCTGACCGCCGCTCGCCCCCTGACCCCGACCGGCCACGACCACCCCGACCGACCACTCCCCAGGCCCGACCCCCCCCGACCGACCACGACAGGACACCCGATGACCCAGCCCGAGCTGGAGGCCCTGGCCGCCGACGCGTACGTCTACGGCTACCCGCTCGTCGCCGGCCTCACGATGGTCGAGCGCTTCACCAAGGGCGGGATGGGCACCCTGCCGGCGGCGACGTTCAACCGCTTCAGTCACGCCACCCGGCTGGCCGCCCCGGGGGACGACTTCGTCTCGGTCAACAACGACACCGTCTACTCGATCGCCCAGCTCGACCTCTCCGAGGGCCCCCAGGTGCTGCACGTCCCGGACACCGCCGGGGCCTACTACGTGCTGCAGTTCGTCGGCGCCTGGACCGACAACTTCGCCTACCTCGGCAGCCGGGCCACCGGCACCGGCGCGCAGACCTGGCTGGTCGTCCCGCCCGGCTGGCACGGCACCCCGCCCGACCCGGAGAAGGTGATCGAGGCGCCGACCACGGTCGCGACCGTCGTCGGCCGCTTCGCCTGCGCCGGCCCGGACGACCTCCCCCGGGTCAAGGCCCTGCAGAACGCGCTCACCCTCACCCCGCTGGAGCCCGGCGGCCTGGCCGCCGGCCTGCCCGAGCCCGACCAGGACGTCCCCGAGCGGCTCGCGTTCTTCGAACGGATGCGGATCTGGATGCGGGCCTTCCCGCCCGCCGGGCCCGACGTCGAGTACGAGCGGCGGCTGGCCCCGCTGGGCCTGCTGGACGAGGGCGTCTCCCCGTACCGGGCGGCGGCCTCGGACTGGACCCACACCCTGCTCAAGGGCCTGGCCGCCGGGCGCGAACGGGTCGAGGCGGCCACCCGCCCGCCCGAGGACCACCCGCTGGGGGAGTGGCGCTCGGCGCTGCACCTGTTCGACTACAACATCGACCACCTCGGCCCCGGCACCATCGACGACCCCGAGTGGCGCATCCCCGACCGCCGCGCCGGCTACCTCAGCCGGGCCGCCGCCGCCCGCGCCGGCCTGTGGGGCAACCACGCCTACGAGGCCTCGTACGCCATGACGTACGACGACTCCGACGGCCGCCCGCTCAGCGGCGCGAACCGCTACACGCTCCGCTTCGACCAGCCGCCGCCGGCCGAGGCGTTCTGGTCCGTTACGATGTACTCGCTGCCGGACTACTACCTCGTGGACAACCCGATCGAGCGCTACTCGATCGGCGACCGCACCCCCGGCCTGGTGCACGGCGCGGACGGCTCGCTCACCCTGACCCTGCAGCACGAGGAGCCCGAGGACCCGACGGAACTGGCGAACTGGCTGCCCACCCCGGCGGGCGAGTTCCGCCCGATCATCCGCTTCTACCGGCCGAAGCAGTCCGTCCTGGACGGCACGTACCAGGTGCCCCTGATCCACCGGCGCTGAACCGCTCTCGGCTCGGGCCGGGAGACGCCCCACCCACCGTCGCGTGCACCTGACGCCGCAGCCCGCCCTCCGGTGTGAGCCGAAAGGCGCTCCCTCACCGCGGCGAAGGCTGCGGCGGGGCCGATGCGCCGCTCCGCGGGTGCGGCGTCGACGTCGCGCTCGGGGACGCCGTGGCCGTCGGGCTCGGCGAGTGCGAGGGCGGGGTCGGGGGCTGGGATGTCGGCGTGCTCGTGGGCGTGGCCGTCGGGGTGGCGGTCGGTGCGGGAGTCGCGCTGGGCGGGGCTGTGGCGGTCGGGGTGGTGCCCGGGGCGGGCGTGGCCGTGGCCGTGGCCGTCGGTGCCGCGGTCGGCGTCGGTGAGGCGGACGGCGGGGCGGAGCCGCCGTGGTCCTGCGGGCC
Source organism: Kitasatospora sp. NPDC059408 (assembly GCF_042751525.1). Classification (NCBI taxonomy): domain Bacteria; kingdom Bacillati; phylum Actinomycetota; class Actinomycetes; order Kitasatosporales; family Streptomycetaceae; genus Kitasatospora; species Kitasatospora sp. NPDC059408. The sequence continues at coordinate 70,509 of NZ_JBHYWI010000034.1, read as the reverse complement.
GCCCTCCAGGGTGACCACGGCCTCGGACGGCGGCAGCGCGATCCGGGCCGTCCAGTGCGTCGTGGGAGCGAGGCCGTCGTCCACCGTGACGATCACCGTGATGCGCTGGCCCGGTTCGAGCGTCCCGGAGTCGCGGCTCAGCCGGAGCCAGGCCGCGTCCACGACCGCGTGCCAACGGATCTCGCTGCCACCGGAGTTGGTGAGCGTGAGGACCGTCCGGTTGCCGTACTCGCCCGCCTCGACGGTGAGCAGCCCGACCGGTGCGGGCCGGTCGGCGCCGCCGCCCGCGGCCCAGCCGGATCCGGCGGCCGGTCCGACCGCCGTCGCGGGGGTGGCGATCAGGGCGGGGCTGCCGAGCGGCGTCGCGCCCCGGCCCGGGACGGGGACGGCGGGACCTTGGAGCACGGGCCCGCGGAAGCCGGGGAAGAACGTTTCTGCACCCGTCGCCCCGGCCCCCGCGAGCTCCACCCCGGGCACCCCCGTCCCACCGACGGAACCCGCGCCCGAGGTGGTGACCCCCACCCCGCCGGCCCCCGCCGGCCGCTGCTCCGCCTGCCGCCCGGCCTCGTCCACCCGCACCGAGGACACGGCCGCCGTCGCCCCGGGCCCGCCACCACCCCGGTGGCCGGCCCACAGCGCGACCACCGGCGCCGCCAGCACGGCCGCGAGCACCCCGGTGGTCACCACCCGACGCCGGACGGCCAGTCCGCGCCCCGCGTCCGGCGCGCGGTGCCGCGGGAACCCGCTCTGGTCGAACCGCAGACCCGGTTCGACGGCCGCCTCCGCACTCGCACTGCGCCCGGCCCCGGACGCCTGCGGCAGGTACGCCACCATGCCGTCCGGCGCGGACGAGGCCGGCGCGGCGGGCGCCGCCAGCAACGGCAGCCCGGCCAGCCCAGCCGGCCCAGCCGGACCCGCTGGACCCGCCGGCCCCGCACCGTCCGTCGCCTCGCCCGCCACCCGCTCCGCCGTACCCCGGCAGGTCGGACAGTCGACGACGTGCTGCACGAGCTCCCGCCGCAGCGCCGGCCCGAGCACCCAGTCCCGCCAGCTCTCCGCCCCGGCCCCGCCGAGCCGGTCGAGCTCCGGGCAGCTGCCCACGCCGAGCACCAGCAGCGCCGACCTGGTGCGGGCGACCTCCGCCTCCGCCGCGCCGAGCAGCGCCCGGGTCGCGTCGAACGGCAGCCCGAGCACCGCGGCCACCTCCAGCGGGGTCAGCCGGTGGCGGACCGACAGCTCCAGGGCCTCCCGCTGCTCGGGGTCGGTCCCGGCCGCCTCCGGCCAGGCGAGCGAGGCCAGCTCGCGCCGGCGCCGGGCCGCCTCGGCCTCCGTCAGCCCGGTGCCGGCCGTCCCCCCGGTGCCGTCCGCGAGCCGCCGCAGGCAGCAGTACCGGGCGAGCGAGAACAGCCAGGCCCGGACGAGCCCGGGTTCGGCCAGCCGTCCGCCGTGCCGCTGCGCCAGGTCGCGGACCTCGCGCAGGGTGTCGGCGGCGCTGTCGTGCTCGCACAGCACCGAGAGGCAGTAGGTGAACAGGCCGTCCACCTGCCGGTCGTACGCCGCGAGCACGGCCGTCGCCGGTCTTTCCGCGCGCGGCGGCCCATCAGTACGCGTTGTCACCCGTCCGACGGTAGGGACGACGGGCGGCCCGTCCGGCTGATTCCCGGCGTATGTACTTCTTTCGGGTAACAACATCGCCCACGTGTGTGGACGCCCGGCCCTGAACGGAAGCCGATCCGGACCCAGGCCCGGACCGGACCCGGATCGGACCCGGCCCCCGCACGGCCGTACCCGCCACTGTCGTACCCAGACGCTACGGTGGGCCCCATGGCTGCCCGTACCAAGACCACCGCCAAGCCGCGCCCGGCGTACCGCTGCACCGAGTGCGGCAACCAGCTGCCCAAGTGGGTCGGCCGCTGCCCGGAGTGCAACGCCTGGGGCACGGTGGAGGAGTACGGCGCGGTGCCGATCCGGACGACGGCGGCCGGCCCGGTCAGCGCGCCGGCCCGCCCGATCGCCCAGGTGGACGGCCAGGTCGCGACGGCCAGGTCGACGGGCGTCCCGGAGCTGGACCGGGTCCTCGGCGGCGGTCTCGTCCCCGGCGCCGTGGTGCTGCTGGCCGGCGAGCCCGGTGTCGGCAAGTCCACCCTGCTGCTGGACGTCGCCGCGAAGGCGGCCACCGCCCAGCACCGCACGCTGTACGTCACCGGCGAGGAGTCGGCCGGCCAGGTCCGGCTGCGCGCCGACCGGATCGACGCGCTCTCCGAGCACCTCTACCTCGCCGCCGAGCAGGACCTCGGCGCGGTGCTCGGGCACATCGAGGCGGTCGGCCCCGGCCTGCTGATCCTCGACTCGGTGCAGACCATCGCCTCCGCCGAGCTGGACGGCGCCCCCGGCGGCCCGGCGCAGGTCCGCGAGGTGGCGGGCGCGCTGATCCGGGCGTCCAAGGAGCGCGGCATGGCCACGCTGCTGGTCGGTCACGTCACCAAGGACGGCCAGATCGCCGGCCCGCGCCTGCTGGAGCACCTGGTGGACGTCGTGCTGAGCTTCGAGGGGGACCGGCACGCCCGGCTGCGGCTCATCCGCGGGGTCAAGAACCGCTACGGCGCCACCGACGAGGTCGGCTGCTTCGAGCTGCACGACGAGGGCATCGTCGGCCTGGCCGATCCGTCCGGCCTCTTCCTGACCAGGCGTGACAAGCCCGTCCCCGGCACCTGCCTCACCGTCACGCTGGAGGGCAAGCGCCCGCTGGTGGCCGAGGTGCAGGCACTGATGGTGGATTCGCAGATCCCGTCGCCGCGCCGGACGACCTCCGGCCTGGAGTCGCCGCGGATCGCGATGATCCTGGCGGTCGTCGAGCGGCACGGTGGCGTGAAGCTCGGCAAGCAGGACATCTACACCGCGACGGTCGGCGGCGTGAAGCTCAGCGAGCCCTCCGCGGACCTCGCGGTCGCGCTCGCGGTGGCCAGCTCCTCCACCGACACCCCGCTGCCGAGCAACCTGGTGGCGATCGGCGAGGTCGGCCTGGCGGGCGAGGTGCGGCGGGTGACGGGTGTGCAGCGCCGGCTCGCCGAGGCGCACCGGCTGGGCTTCACGCACGCCCTCGTCCCGCCGGACCCGGGCAAGGTGCCGCCGGGCATGAAGGTGGTCGAGGTGGCCGACATCGGCGAGGCGCTGCGCGCCATCCCGGGCCGTCGCCGGGCCGCCGCCAAGCCGCGCGGTGAGGCACGTGGTGAGGCGCGCAGTGAGGCGCGTGGTGAGGCACCGTCGGCGCCGCCGGCCCCGCGCCAGGCCCGGGTCGCCGCCTACCCGGAGGAGCTGATGGACGGCTGGGAGCCGCTCGACTCCGACGAACTGCGCTGACCCAAGCCCTGTCCCCGCCACACGCAGTTAGACTTTCCCCTGTCTCATTGACGAGAAGGCGAGTACCGAGCGGTACTGAGCGACAGAGCAACAGACCGCAGGCCGGGCGCACGGCGCGAGGCGCGCGGCACGGGCGACCGGAGGAGTCACGTGGCAGCCAGCGACCGGGGGGCGGACAAGTCCTCCCGTGAGGAGGCCTTGCTGCGGGCCTCCCTCAGCGCGATCGCGCCCGGCACGGGGCTGCGCGACGGCCTGGAGCGGGTCCTGCGGGCCAACACCGGCGGTCTGATCGTGCTCGGCTTCGACAAGCACGTCGAGTCGATCTGCACCGGCGGCTTCGTCCTGGACGTCGAGTTCACCGCGACCCGGCTGCGCGAGCTGTGCAAGCTGGACGGCGCGGTGGTGCTGGACAAGGACATCACCAAGATCGTCCGGGCCGGCGTCCACCTGATGCCGGACTCCACGATCCCCACCGACGAGACCGGCACCCGTCACCGCACCGCCGAGCGGGTCAACCGGCAGACCGGCTACCCGGTGGTCGCGGTCTCGCACTCGATGCGGCTGATCGCGATGTACGTCAACGGCACCCGGCGGGTGCTGGAGGACTCGACCACCGTCCTCTCCCGCGCCAACCAGGCGCTCGCCACCCTGGAGCGCTACAAGCTCCGTCTGGACGAGGTGGCCGGCACGCTGTCCGCGCTGGAGATCGAGGACCTGGTGACGGTCCGGGACGTCACCGCCGTCGCCCAGCGCCTGGAGATGGTCCGGCTGATCGCCACCGAGATCGCCGGCTACGTGCTGGAGCTCGGCATCGACGGCCGCCTCCTGTCGCTCCAGCTGGACGAGCTGATCGCGGGCGTGGAACCGGAGCGCGAGCTGGTCGCCCGGGACTACTTCCCGGAGCGGGCCGCCAAGAAGGGCCGGACGGTCACCGAGGTGCTGGCCGACCTGGAGGCGCTCACCCACGCCGAGCTGCTCGACCTGCAGACGGTCGCCAAGGCGCTCGGCTACTCCGGCTCGCCGGAGTCGCTGGACGCCGCCGTCTCGCCGCGCGGCTACCGGTTGCTGGCGAAGATCCCGCGCCTGCCCAACACGGTGATAGAGCGCCTGGTCGAGCACTTCGGCGGGCTGCAGAAGCTGCTCGCGGCGAGCATCGACGACCTGCAGACGGTCGAGGGCGTCGGCGAGACCCGGGCCCGCTCGGTCCGCGAGGGCCTGTCCCGCCTTGCCGAATCGTCCATCCTGGAGCGTTACGTCTGACCCTCGGCCGGATCGCCGGATCGCCGGATCGCCGGATCGCCGGATCGGCCGTCAGGCATCCATCGGCCGCACAACGATCGTCCCGCACAACACCGAAGCCCCCGACCGCGGTTCGCGGATCGGGGGCTTCGGCGTACGGGCGGGGTGACGGCCGGTCAGCCGTCCAGGCGGATCGAGATGCGCGCCGAGACCTTGTCCCCGGTGAGGCCGGTGACGTCGGCGTTCACCACGTAGGTGTCGTTCGCCGGGGGCGCCGGGTCGGGGGTGGCGCACTGCGGCTTGCTGCGGCTGCGGTCCCAGGTGAACGTCTCGATCTGGCTGCCGTTGGCCGGGAGCTGCACCCAGAGGCTGCCCCGGTCGGTCGGGCAGTCGCCGGAGGACCAGACCCGGTCGCCCTTGTTGGCGGCGGTCACGGTGACCACCGAGGTCGTCCGGCCCAGGTCCACGCGGCAGTTGGCGCCGGAGGAGTTCTTCACCGTCAGGGCGAACCGCGGCTTGTCCTTGGACTGGTACGAGTTCTGCGGGCTGGCCAGCTCCAGGGCCACCTGCGAGGTGGCGCAGATCGGCAGCGCCATCACGTCGGGCGTGTTCACCGCGGGGGCGCCGCCACCGGAGCCGCCCGCACCGCCGCCGGTGCCACCGGCTGCACCACCCGCCGTACCACCCGCCGCCGCGCCGCCGGCACCGCCGGTGGCAGGGGCCGGGCCGGCCGCGCCGCCGGTGCCCGTGCCGCCGGTGCTGAGGCTGACCTCGCCGCCGCCCCCGCCCGAGCCGGGGACGGTACCGCCCGTGCCGCCGCCGGAGCCGCCGGTGCTGCCGCCGCCGGGGCGCGCCGCGGGGCCGCTCGGCGAGGCGCCGGGCGTGATGGCCTGAGCGGGTGTCTGGGACTGGGTCGGCGCGGCTTGCGCGGCCTTGCTCTGTGATCCGTCGTCACCGCCGCCGCCCTGATCGGACATCAGCCAGGCGATGAGGGCGATGACCGCGGCCACGGCGGCGAGCACGACGACACGCCGTCGCCAGTAGATCGAGGCCGGCAACGGTCCCACGGGTTGACGCAGAGAGGGCACACCCGAACTCTACGAGACAGTGTGTGGCGATTGACTCACCAACACCGCACAGTCGCCCCTTCCTTCACATGATCCGCCATTTGAGCCGTTCGAGGGAGGTCTTCCGGCGTGTCCGCCCGGAAATTCCACAGGATCCGGAATCACCTACTCCACTTCGGCCGGGTCCGTGGGCGTGGGAGGATCGAAGGGCCATGACTTCCAACACCGCCACCGCCACCACCGTGTCTCCTTCCCCCGCAGGACCCGCCCTTCGGCTGCCCCTCCCGCTGCCGGCGCTGCACGCGACCGTCCTCGACTGGTACGAGGCCAGCAAGCGCGACCTCCCCTGGCGCACGCCCGACGCGTCGCCCTGGGCGGTCATGGTGAGCGAGTTCATGCTCCAGCAGACCCCGGTGAAGCGGGTCCTGCCCGCCTGGGAGGCGTGGCTGGAGCGCTGGCCCACCCCCGCCGACCTCGCGGCCGACGCCCCCGGCGAGGCGGTCCGGATGTGGGGCCGGCTCGGCTACCCGCGGCGCGCGCTGCGGCTGCACGCGGCGGCGGTGGCGATCACCGAGGAGCACGGCGGCGAGGTGCCGGACGACCACGCCACGCTGCTGTCGCTGCCCGGGGTGGGGGAGTACACGGCCGCGGCCGTCGCGTCCTTCGCCTTCCGCCAGCGCCACGTCGTGCTGGACACCAACGTCCGCCGGGTGTTCGCCCGCGCGGTGACGGGCGTCGAGTACCCGGCCCAGGCCACCACGGCGGCCGAGCGCCGGACGGCGACCGCGCTGCTGCCCGACGACGCCGGGACGGCCGCCACCTGGGCGGTCGGCGTGATGGAGCTGGGCGCGCTCGTCTGCACCGCCCGCGGCCCCGAGTGCGGCGACTGCCCGCTGTTCACCCACTGCGCCTGGCAACGGGCCGGCCGCCCGCCGTACGAGGGCCCGGCCCGGCGCGGCCAGTCCTACGAGGGGACGGACCGGCAGGTGCGCGGCAAGCTGCTCGCCGTCCTGCGCGAGGCGCACGGCTCGGTCGAGCAGGCCCGGCTGGACGCGGTCTGGCCGGACGCCGTGCAGCGGGCCCGAGCCCTGGACGGCCTCGTGGCGGACGGCCTGGTCGAGCCCGTCGAGCAGGGCGTCTACCGCCTCCCGCAGTAACTCTGCCCCGATGGCAGTAGACCTGCCCCGACACACGACGACGCCCCCGGAGAACCCTCCGGGGGCGTCGCGTCGATCAGCCGCGCACGGCAGGGGCCGTCAGACGGCCGCGGCCTCCAGCGAGGCCTCGGCCGCCTTCTCGTCCTTGCCGGCGCCGCGCAGCGGCACCTCGCGCATGAAGACCGAGGCGGCGATCGCGATCACGGCCACCGCCGCACCCCACAGGAAGACGGTGTGCATGCCGTTGGCCACCGCGTGGTGGTAGGCGTCCTGGACCGGGGCGGGCAGCTGCTTCAGCGCCGCCGGGCTCATCTGGCTCGGGTCGGCCTTCGACGCGCCGGCCGAGGCGTGCTCGCCCAGCCGCTCCTTCATCGTGTCGGCGACCCGGTTGTTGAACAGGGCGCCGAACAGCGCGACACCGAAGGAACCGCCGATCGTGCGGAACAGGGTGGCGGTGGAGCTGGCCACGCCCATGTCCTTGAGCTCGACGCTGTTCTGCGCGACCAGCATGGTGATCTGCATCAGGAAGCCCATGCCGGCGCCCAGCACGACCATCCAGCAGGCGGACGTGAAGCTGCTGGTCTCGGTGCCCATGGTGGAGAGCAGGACCATGCCGCCGGTCATCACGATGGTGCCGATGACCGGGAAGATCCGGTACTTGCCGGTCTTGGTGACGACCTGGCCGACCACGAGCGAGACGACCAGCATGCCGAACATCATCGGCATCAGCAGCAGGCCGGAGTTGGTCGCCGAGGCGCCCTGCACGATCTGCTGGTAGAGCGGCAGGAAGACGGTCGCGCCGAACATCACGAAGCCGACGATGAAGCCGATGATCGAGACCAGGGTGAAGTTCAGGTTCTTGAACAGGCTGAGCGGGAGCATCGGCTCCTCGACCCGCTGCTCCACGTAGCAGAAGGCGATCAGCGAGGCGGCGGCCAGCGCGGCCAGGCCGAGGATCTGCTTCGAGCCCCACGCGTACTGCTGGCCGCCCCAGGTGGTGATCAGCACGAGCGAGGTGATGCCGGTGGTGAGCAGGATCGCGCCCAGGTAGTCGATCCGGGCGTTGTTGCGGACCTTGGGCAGCTTCAGGGTGACGACGACCACGGCGAGCGCGATCACGCCGAGCGGCAGGTTGATGTAGAAGGTCCAGTGCCAGCTCAGGTGGTCGGTGATGAAACCGCCGACGAGCGGGCCGCCGATGGTGGCGAGCGCCATCACCGCGGCGAACATGCCCTGGTACTTGCCGCGGTCGCGCGGCGGCACGAGCGCGCCCATGATCGACATGACGCCGACCATCAGACCGCCGGCGCCCAGGCCCTGCAGGGCGCGGAAGCCGATCAGCTCGTTCATGTTCTGCGACAGGCCGGACAGTGCCGAGCCCACCAGGAAGATGACGATCGAGGTGAGGAAGGTGCCCTTGCGGCCGTAGAGGTCGCCGAGCTTGCCCCAGATCGGGGTCGAGGCGGCCGTGGCCAGGGTGTACGAGGTGACCACCCAGGACAGGTGCTCGGCGCCGCCGAGGTCACCGACGATCGTGGGCATCGCGGTGCCGACGATCAGGTTGTCGAGCATGGCCAGGAGCATCGTGACGACCAGGCCGACCATCACGAGGCGGATCTCGCGGGGTGACCGCGGCTGTTCCTCCTCGGCCTGCTTGTCCTCCGGCACCGGGTCGGCGGTCTTGGACTGTGACATGGGGTGGTGTCTCCCGGGACTGGGTGTGGACGATCGTCGGGCCTGGAGCGGCTACTTACTTGTCGCCCGGCTAGTTTATGGACCGTCGGCACGGTAAGTTGTCCACTAGCCGGTCGTCAAGCCAGTTTCCATCCCGGCCGCCTGGGCAGGGAGAATGTGTCCCGGGGGGCGGGCACCGCCGGCGTCCGCAGCAGTCACCGACGCAGTCATGAGGCAGGCCATGGGTACGACGCACAGCCCGCGCAACGACACCCGGGCCCGCATCATCGCGGTCTCTCTGGAGCTCTTCGCCGAGCAGGGCTACGAGCAGACCTCGCTGCGCGAGATCGCCGACCGCCTGGGCGTCACCAAGGCCGCGCTCTACTACCACTTCAAGACCAAGGACGACATCGTCCACGGGATCGTCGAGTCCATGGCCGCGCCGATCGACGAGACCATCGAGTGGGGCCGGCAGCAGCCCTGGACGCCGGAGCTGCGCGACGAGCTGATCCGCCGCTTCGCGGCCGGGATGTCCGAGCGCGCGCCGTTGCTGCGCTTCTTCCACGAGAACCAGCCCGCCCTGCGCGAGTCGCCGGCCGGCCTGGAGTTCAAGGAGCGCATGATCGCGATGGTCCGCCTCGTGCACGGGCCGGACGCGAGCTTCCAGGACCGGCTGCGCGCCGCGATGTCGCTCTTCACCATCAACTCGGCGATGTTCCTGCTCAAGCAGGACGAGACCGGCACCGACCACGTCGACCACCTGTGGCACGAGTCGCCGCAGGCCACCGTGGAGGAGGCGATGGCCGCCGCCCGCGAGGTCGCGCTGGAGATCGGCGCCCTGATCGACCGCCCGGTTCCCGCCCCGGCCCAGGCCTGAGCACACCCGGGCCCGATCACACCCGGGCCCGGTCACGACGGACGGGCGGCCCGGCGCGCGAGCCGCCCCGTCCCCCTCGGGACCTCCGGACCTCAGAAGTCCGTGACGCCGTGCGAGGCCAGGTACGCGACCGGGTTGATCACCGCGCCGTACCGGTTGCTGGTGCGGATCTCGAAGTGCAGGTGCGGCCCGGTCGAGTTGCCGGTGCTCCCGGAGCGCCCGATCTCCTCGGCCGCCGAGACCTGCTGGCCGGGCGACACCTCCACCGAGGACAGGTGCGCGTACTGCGCGAAGCGCCCGTCCGCCAGCCGCAGCACGACCTCCTTGCCGTACGAGCCGTCCCAGCCGGCCGACACCACGGTCGCGTTCCCGACCGCCAGCAGCGGCGTGCCCGGGTCGATCGCGAAGTCCACCCCGGTGTGGTAGCCCGCCGCGTACTCGGAGTTGGGCACCCCGTACGGATTGCTGGTCGGCGCGCCCGGGACGGGAGCGGACCAGTCGGGCGCCGCGGCGGGCGCGGGCACGGCCTCCCCGCCTTCGGGGGTCGGCGCCGCCGGGGCCGGCTCGGCGGCCGGCTCGACCGGCAGCAGGTTGGGGGCCATCGCCACGTCCGCCTGCGCCGATTCGCTGTCCTCCGGGAGCCGGTACGGGCTCGGCCCGGCCACCTGCACCATGCCGGGGACGGGCACCGTGGCCTGCGGCGCGGTGAAGGCCGAGCTGCCGGGGGTGGTCGGGAGGACCGTCTGCGCGGAGGCGCTGCCGGGCGCGGCGACGAGCAGCGCGCCGGCCAGCAGCACCGCGGTGCCCCCGGCGGCGACGACGGCCCGCTCACGGTCGGCCCACACCCGGGCGCCGGGCAGCGGGTGCCGGGCCTCGGCGAGCGCGAGCACCGGCGCGGCGTGGGCGCCGAGGGTGCGGACGGCGTGGCCGAGTCGGGGCTGCCAGGCCGCCGCCTGGGCCGCCGTGCGGGCGGCGAGCCGGCGCAGGGCCGGCCCCACGGGCGGGACAGAGGACATGGCGGGCCCAATCACGGTCGTAGCAGGGCAGCACGAAGGGCCCGGTCGGGCGCGGCGTGTGCTGAGCGGGGGACCACTCAGCTTTAACCGTCACCGAGCGGACTCCCAAACGCGGTGACGTACTACGGCGTGTAGTCGGTGTCGCGCCGGAGATTCAAGCCGACGGAGCAACGATCATGAAATCCGATGGTCGGCCCACGGTCCGCGTCGTCCGCCGCGCCCGTCGACGCCGTCTACTACCGCCGGTCGTACCGCCTCCGAGTCCTGTGACCAGCACCACGCGGCCGTGAGGTTTGCCGCCGGCCGCGCCCGCCGCTCGCGTCCGCACCGCTGACCGGGAGCCTCCGCTGGGGGACGATCGACGCATGTATGCCAACAGCAGCGACGACCTCGACGGCCCCCGCCGCCCGAGCCTCCAGGACCGCCGCTTCGCCGCCCAGCGCGGCTGCGAGCGGCTGCTCTCCGGCCACCGGCCGAAGAGCCTGCGCGAACACCTCGCCGCCCTGGCCGGGGAGGCGGACGGCGTCCACGACCTCGACGGGCGTCCGGACCAGTACGGCGACGGCGTGGTCCGCGCGCTGGAGCGCCGGGTCGCGGACCTGCTCGGCACCGAGGACGCGGCCTTCTTCCCGACCGGCACGATGGCCCAGCAGGTCGCGCTGCGGATCCACGCCGAGGCGGCCGGGCTGCCCACCGTGGCCACCCACCCGCTCGGCCACACCGACCAGCACGAGCGCCACGCGCTCGGCGTGCTGACCGGCCTGCGGAGCGTCTGGCCGACCCTCGCCCCGCGCCTGCCCACCGTCGAGGAGGTGCGCTGCTTCGACGAGCCGTACGCCGCGATGATCCTGGAACTGCCGCTGCGCGAGGCCGGCTTCGTGCTGCCCGACTGGGCGGAGCTGGTGGCCGTCGCCGAGGTCGTGCGGGCGGAACAGGGCGCGGCGCTGCACCTGGACGGCGCGCGGCTCTGGGAGTCGGTGTTCCACCTCGGCCGCTCGCTGCCGGAGGTCGCCGCGCTGGCCGACTCGGTGTACGTCTCCTTCTACAAGACCCTCGGCGGGATCAGCGGCGCCGCACTGGCCGGTCCGGAGCGCTTCGTGCGGACGGCGAAGGCCTGGCGGCACCGGTACGGCGGCCAGCTGTTCCAGCAGTGGCCGCCCGCGCTGGCCGCGCTCGCCGGGCTGGAGCGCGAACTCCCGCGCCTGGAGGGGTACGTGGCCCACGCCCGGACGGTCGCCGGCGCGCTGGCCGAGGCCGTCGCCGCGGTGCCCGGCGCCCGGGTGCATCCGGCGCCGCCGCACACCCACCAGTTCCAGCTCTGGCTGCCTTACCCGGCCGCGGAGTTGGAGGAGGCGGGCCTGGGGCTGGCCGAGGACGCCAAGGTGGGCCTGTTCGGCAGCTGGCGCGAGCCCGGCCCGCCGGGGCTGGCGATGACCGAGGTCACGGTGGCCGCCGAGGCGCTGGACTGGACGGCCGCCGGGATCGCGGAGGCGGTCGCGGCCTTCCTCGACCGCCTGCCCGAGCGCAAGGCCTGAAAAGCGTCCGACCCGCCCCCGCGCAGTGCGGGGACGGGTCGGACCGACGGATCAACTACGTCAGCTCACCGATCAGTTGTCGACCGGACGGACCCGGATCCAGGTCTCCAGGTAGTTCGAGGACTCGTTCTCGACCTCGATGCTGGTGCCCGTCTTCGGGACGTCCACACCGCTGTACTGGTCGTCCTTGGACCACCAGGACTTCAGGTCGTTGAACTCGTCGACGCCCTTGGACTTCGGGACGACCGTCTCGACGCCGGCCTTGTGCAGGGTCAGCGCCGGGACGCGGCGCGAACCGAAGGTCGAGTCGAAGCCCTGCATGCGCGGACGCATCAGGGTGCCGTCCGCCCACTTCAGCGGGGCCGGGTGCGAGTCGACCGGCAGCACGAGGCCGTGGCCCGGGTGGGCGCTGACGTTGTTGTCGGTCTGGGACTGGTCCCAGTACCAGATCAGCAGGCCGGGCTGGTACGCGTAGTGCTCGACCCAGCTCGGCTTGTCGGCGAAGCCGAAGTTGTACGGGCCGGTCTTCAGCGTCTGGTCGAACGAGACGTACTGCTTGTTCTCGGCGATGTAGTACTGCCCGTATTCCTTGGTGAACGAGCCGCCGAAGCGGGTGAAGCCGGCGGCGGTCCAGCCGTTGTCGCCCTTCTCCACGTCGTCGCTGAACACCGTGGCGCCGTCGGCGACCACCGAGATGTCGTCCACCGCGAAGCCCCGGTAGTGCAGGCCGCCGTCGGTGGTGTTGTGGTAGCGGAACTGGATCTTCTTCCCGGCGTAGGCGTCCAGGTTGAAGGACAGGTCGCCCCAGGTGGCGGCGAGGCCGCTGACGGCCGGACGGCCGTTCTCCTTGGGGAGCGCGGCGCCGTTCCAGGTGCCGTCCACGACGGTCCAGGTCTTGCCGCCGTCGACGGAGACCTCGCCGAAGGCGTAGTCGAAGTCCTGCTCCAGCTCGTACCAGGCCTTGGCGTTGATGCTGGCCTTGGTCTTGCCGGTCAGGTCGATGTCACGGGTGAGCGTGACGTTCAGGTTGTCGGCGCTGCCGCTCCACCACTCGGACTGGCCGCCGAACGGCTTGTTGATCTCCGTGGTGATCGACTTCTTCGGCAGGTCGACGATGAGCGCCTGCGGCAGGTTGGTGTTGTACTCCACCGGGCCGATGTGGTGCGTCGACTCGGTGCCCGCCTTGGCGCGGTCGGCCTTCAGCCAGCCGAGCTGGTACTTGCTCCAGGCGTCGAGGTCGTTCGGCATGTCGCCGATGCTGTCCTTGCCCTCGCCGAGCCAGGAGCCGGAGGACATCAGGGACCAGAAGCCGACCGAGTTGTCGATGCCCTTGCCCGCGGTGTCGTAGAGGTCCGGCAGACCGAGGTCGTGGCCGTACTCGTGGGCGAAGACGCCGAGGCCGCCGTTCTCCGGCTGCATCGTGTAGTCGCCGATCCAGAAGCCGGTGTCGCCGACCTGGACGCCGCCGAGCTTGTTGCCGTCGGGGCCGGCCTGGCCCGTCAGGTTGCCGTAGACGTAGGAGCGGTGGGCCCACAGGGCCTTGCTGCCCTGCTTGCCGCCGCCGGCCGACTTGTCCTCACCGGCGTGCACGATCTGGAAGTGGTCGATGTACCCGTCGGGCTGGTTGAAGTTCCCGTCGTGGTGCGAGCCGTAGCGGTCCCACTGGTCGTAGGAGGCCAGGGTCGCCTTGATCTGCTCCTGGGTCTGACCCTTCGCCACCTGGTCCTTGTACCAGATGTCGACGGCGTCCCGGATCAGGTCCTGGGCGCTGGCGCAGACGTTGGAGCCGCAGTAGTCGGAGCCGTAGCGGGCCTCGTTCCACGGCACCCGGACCCAGTCCGAGACCACGCCGTCGACCGAGTAGCGGCCCGAGGACTGCTTCTCGTAGAAGGTCTTCAGCGAGGCCTTGTCCTTGGCGAAGTACAGGTCCTGGTAGTGCTGCTGGTTGTAGTCGGCCTGCCAGGCGGTCGAGTTGTTGGTGGCGCGGTCCGGCGCGGCTATCTCGTTGTGCTTGGGACCGGCCTCGCCACCGTACTTGACCTTGCCGTCGGCGGTCTTGGTGGTGTTGTCGACCTGGTCGCCGAAGTCGACGAGGATCGTGAAGATCTTGTCCGTGCGCTCACGGGCGAGCTCGACGTACTTGTCCTTGCCGAGCTTCACGCTGGTGCTGCCGTTGTGCTGCTCGACCTGCGCGGTGCCGTCGAGCAGCTGCTCGGTGGCGGCCTTGCGCTCGGCGTCGACCTTCTCGGTCAGCGGGCCCGGAATGTTGTGCTCGGTGTTGACGGACTGGACGGCGTCGGCCGGGTCCTTCGGCGTGGCAGCCGAACCGGCCGCGACGGCGCTGCTCGGGAACAGACCCGCGCCGAGCGTGACGATGACCGCCGCAGCCGTGGTGGCCGCAGCGGTTCTCCTGGTGGTCTTCAACGTTGTGACGTCCTCCCCGGCCGAGCCGACTCTTGGCCAAGGCTCGGTAAACCAATATGAAAGACAGGTGGACGTACTTTGACCGAAGTGGGGACGGAAAAGATAGACCTTGACCCTGACATGGCGACAGCGCTATGCTCGCCGACTTTCCGTCAGCTGACGGGTCGTGGGAAAACCCCAGGTCAGAGCGGTGCGAGGGGCATGCGAAACGGGCTGAGCCCCCGGCGCGAACGCCGGGGGCTCAGCCCGCTTGCTGTTGTCTGTTAAATGTTGCTACTTCGTCAGGTCCGGACCCGAGGAAGCAACGGCGGCCGGGGTGTCCGCGACGGCGGACTTCTCCTCGCCCCGGAAGGTGAACTTGGCTTCCTTGCCCTCGCCCTCGACGTCGACGACGACGATGTGGCCGGCCCGCAGCTCGCCGAAGAGGATCTTCTCGGAGAGGTGGTCCTCGATCTCGCGCTGGATCGTGCGGCGCAGCGGACGGGCACCCAGGATCGGGTCGTAGCCGCGCTTGGCCAGCAGCTTCTTGGCCTCGACGCTGAGCTCCAGGCCCATGTCCTTGTCCTTGAGCCGCTCGTCCACCTTGGCGATCATGAGGTCGACGATCTGGATGATGTCGTCCTCGGACAGCTGGTGGAACACCACGATGTCGTCGACGCGGTTCAGGAACTCGGGGCGGAAGTGCTGCTTGAGCTCCTCGCCGACCTTCGCCTTCATCCGCTCGTACCCGGTCTGGGTGTCACCCGTGGCCGCGAAGCCGAGGTTGAAGCCCTTGGAGATGTCCCGGGTGCCGAGGTTGGTCGTCATGATGATGACGGTGTTCTTGAAGTCGACCACGCGGCCCTGGGAGTCGGTCAGGCGACCGTCCTCCAGGATCTGCAGCAGCGAGTTGAAGATGTCCGGGTGGGCCTTCTCGACCTCGTCGAAGAGGACGACCGAGAACGGCTTGCGGCGCACCTTCTCGGTCAGCTGGCCGCCCTCCTCGTAGCCCACGTACCCGGGCGGGGAGCCGAAGAGCCGGGAGACGGTGTGCTTCTCCGAGAACTCGGACATGTCGAGCGCGATCAGCGCGTCCTCGTCGCCGAAGAGGAACTCCGCCAGCGTCTTGGACAGCTCGGTCTTACCGACGCCGGACGGGCCGGCGAAGATGAACGAGCCGCCGGGGCGCTTCGGGTCCTTGAGGCCCGCACGGGTGCGCCGGATGGCCTGGGAGAGCGCCTTGATGGCGTCCTTCTGGCCGATGACGCGCTTGTGCAGCTCGTCCTCCATGCGCAGGAGGCGCGAGGTCTCCTCCTCGGTCAGCTTGAAGACCGGGATGCCGGTGGCGGTGGCCAGGACCTCGGCGATGAGCTCCTCGTTGACCTCCGCGACGACGTCCATGTCGCCGGCCTTCCACTCCTTCTCGCGCTTGGCCTTGGCCTGCAGGAGCTGCTTCTCGTCGTCGCGCAGGGACGCGGCCTTCTCGAAGTCCTGCGCGTCGATCGCGCTCTCCTTCTCGCGGCGCACGTCGGCGATCTTCTCG
Source organism: Kitasatospora sp. NPDC059408 (assembly GCF_042751525.1). Taxonomy (NCBI): domain Bacteria; kingdom Bacillati; phylum Actinomycetota; class Actinomycetes; order Kitasatosporales; family Streptomycetaceae; genus Kitasatospora; species Kitasatospora sp. NPDC059408. The sequence continues at coordinate 54,638 of NZ_JBHYWI010000034.1, read as the reverse complement.
TCGAACTCGCGCAGGTCCGGCGGCGCGGTCATCCGGCGGATGCGCATCCTGGAGCCGGCCTCGTCGATCAGGTCGATCGCCTTGTCCGGCAGGAAGCGGTCCGAGATGTACCGGTCGGCCAGGGTGGCGGCGGCGACCAGGGCGGCGTCCGTGATGGAGACCCGGTGGTGGGCCTCGTAGCGGTCGCGCAGGCCCTTGAGGATCTCGATGGTGTGCGGCAGCGACGGCTCGGCGACCTGGATCGGCTGGAAGCGGCGCTCCAGCGCGGCGTCCTTCTCCAGGTGCTTGCGGTACTCGTCCAGGGTGGTGGCACCGATGGTCTGCAGCTCGCCGCGGGCCAGCATCGGCTTGAGGATGCTGGCGGCGTCGATGGCACCCTCGGCGGCGCCCGCGCCGACCAGGGTGTGCAGCTCGTCGATGAACAGGATGATGTCGCCGCGGGTGCGGATCTCCTTGAGGACCTTCTTCAGGCGCTCCTCGAAGTCACCGCGGTAGCGCGAGCCGGCCACCAGGGCGCCCAGGTCCAGCGTGTAGAGCTGCTTGTCCTTGAGCGTCTCCGGGACCTCGCCCTTGACGATCGCCTGGGCCAGGCCCTCGACCACGGCGGTCTTGCCGACGCCGGGCTCACCGATCAGGACCGGGTTGTTCTTGGTGCGGCGGGACAGCACCTGCATGACCCGCTCGATCTCCTTCTCGCGCCCGATGACCGGGTCGAGCTTGGCCTCGCGGGCGGCCTGGGTGAGGTTGCGGCCGAACTGGTCCAGGACCAGCGAGGTCGACGGGGTGCCCTCGGCGGGCCCGCCGGCCGTGGCCGACTCCTTGCCGCCGCCGGTCTGGTAGCCGGACAGCAGCTGGATGACCTGCTGGCGCACCCGGTTCAGGTCGGCACCCAGCTTGACCAGGACCTGGGCGGCGACGCCCTCGCCCTCGCGGATCAGGCCGAGCAGGATGTGCTCGGTGCCGATGTAGTTGTGGCCGAGCTGCAGGGCCTCCCGGAGCGACAGCTCCAGGACCTTCTTCGCCCGGGGGGTGAAGGGGATGTGGCCGGACGGGGCCTGCTGGCCCTGGCCGATGATCTCCTCGACCTGCTGGCGTACGGCCTCAAGAGAAATCCCGAGGCTCTCCAGGGCCTTAGCGGCGACGCCCTCGCCCTCGTGGATCAGACCCAGGAGGATGTGCTCGGTGCCGATGTAGTTGTGGTTGAGCATCCGGGCTTCTTCCTGAGCCAGGACGACAACCCGCCGCGCGCGGTCGGTGAACCTCTCGAACATCGTTTATCGCTCCTCAGAGCGGTCGGGCAGTTCGGGGACTGTCCCCGCCCTGTCCTTCCGCATGCTAGTCCCGCTCAGCGGCGCGGCCCACGGATTCACTCCCCGGTAGTGGGAGCGAGATGCTGCGCGACCAGCCGACACCAATCCCAACCTGATGCTGGGAATCGGTGTTCCCGCAGGCGGGCCGGATGCACCGGATACCGCTACGCCATCGGCGAACAAGGACCGCCGGGGTGCAGCCGGATCCGTCTCCGGCCGGTCACGCATACTGCCCCTGGACGGGTCGAAGAACCCGTCCACCTGCATTCATACCCGGTATCGGGGCGGTTCTCGCGCAGTTTCCGCGGTGGCGGTGTTCGCCTGGCGAGAAGTCGGGCCGGGACGGGGCCGCGGTGACGGTGGCTCAGCGGGGGCCACCGTGGCCGGTACGCCATCCCGGTGGTGTCCGCGTTACCGCTTCGCCCCTACAGCGTTGCACAGCTCGTGATTGTTCCGCCGCCCGAGCCCGGCCCGCGGCCGTCCCGCCCGGCCCCCGGCGGCGGTGCGGCCGGTCCGGTGCGTGCCGCGGGGCGCGGAGGAGGCTCCTCCGCGCCCCGCGCGTGTGCCGTCGACGCCGTCCGCGGCCGCCGGGGCCCCGCACCCGCTCCGGTGGTCCGGGGCCGGGGTCAGGCCACGTTCGCCTTGTCGTAGGCGTCGCGGACCACGCTCGGAACGCGGCCGCGGTCGTTGACCTCCAGGCCCTGCTCCTTGGCCCACGCGCGGATCTTGGCGGTGTCCGGAGCGCTGCCGGACGGGCGGGCGGCGGTGCCGCGGCCCGGCCGGCGCGGACCGGCGAGCCGGCCGCTCTGCTTGCGGCCCTTCTCGACGTACGGCGCCAGCAGACCGCGCAGCTTGTCCGCGTTCGCGCTCTTCAGATCGATCTCGTAGGCAACGCCGTCGAGCGCGAACGTCACCGTCTCGTCCGCCGAACCGCCGTCGAGATCGTCTTCAAGAATGACCTGCACCCTCTGTGCCACGGGCTTCCCTTTCCGCTAAACGACCCATTGCCTAAGGAAAGGAAAGCGCCTTTCACCGGAAAACACAAACCCCTGACCGGCGCGGAGCCGCTCAGAGGTGCAGCAGCATGCGCGAGTTGCCCAGTGTGTTGGGCTTCACCCGCTCCAGGTCGAGGAACTCCGCGACACCTTCATCGTACGAGCGGAGAAGTTCTTCATAGACATCCGTAGCGATCGCCGCCGGGTCTGTCGTACCATCATCGGTTTCCTGGAGCTCGCCGATCTCGACGAAACCGTGTTTCGCGAAGAAGGGCACCTCGAACGTCAAGCAGAAAATCCGACGGACGCCGAGCCAGCGGGCCGTCTGCAGCAGCTTCTCCAGCAGCAGGTGTCCGACCCCGAACCCCCGGCAGGCCGGATCCACCGCGAGCGTGCGGACCTCGGCGAGATCCTCCCACATCACGTGCAGCGCGCCGCAGGCCACCACGGTGGCATCGTCGTCGCGTTCCGCGACCCAGAACTCCTGCACGGATTCGAACAGGGTGACGGTGGGCTTGTCGAGCAGAATGCCGTCCCGCGAGTAGGCGTCGATGAGCCTGCGTACTGCCCGCACGTCCGTGGTCCGTGCGCGGCGGATGGTGACCTCCATGGCGGGACGTTATCGCGCCGCCCCGGGTGGGGTCCCCCCGGTATCCGCCCCGTCGTCCGGGGATTCCGGCCCGGCCGGATCGGGCGGGAACAGTGCGGCCACCCGCAAGGCGTCCCGCAGCGCCTCCCGTTGCTCGGGCGACATGAGGCCGAAGAAGTGCACCAGGGCCGCCGCGGGATTGTCACTCGTGGCCCACGCGTCGTTCATGAGTGCCGCGGTGTACGCCTCGCGGGACGAGACCGGTTCATATCGATAGGCCCGGCCGGCGCGCTCGCGGCGCAGCCAGCCCTTTCTGTGCAGCTTGTCCAGGACCGTCATCACCGTGGTGTAGGCGATTTCGCGTTCGGACTGCAGATCCTGGAGAACCTCGCGAACCGTCACCGGTCGGTTCCACCGCCACACCCTGGTCATGATGGCGTTCTCAAGTTCGCCGAGTTGCCGGACCATAGTGCGGCCAGGATAGGGAGTGAATGGGGCAAATCTTGTGAAGTGCGCCAAACCGGCGCGCCGCCACCCCCGGAATCGGGAATGGCGGCGCGGCGGGCGTGCGGGCGGTGGCCGGCCCCGGACGCGGATGCGCCTGGGCCGGCCGCCCGCGGATCAGTCGAGGTCTTCCTTGGCCTTCTGGGCCCCGCCCTGGCTGCGGACGATGGCCCGCACCAGGAAGCCGAAGCCGATCGCCATGACCAGCGGCGGGACGATCGCGCTGACGTAGTCCATCAGGTCACTCCTCCTCGGTCTTCTCCGCCGCGGCGGCGGAGGCCTTCGGCTCCGGCTTCACCAGCGGGAAGAGCACGGTCTCCCGGATGTTCTTGCCGGTCAGCAGCATGATCAGGCGGTCCACGCCGAGGCCGAGGCCGCCGGTGGGCGGCATCGCGTACTCCAGGGCCCGCAGGAAGTCCTCGTCGACCTGCATGGCCTCGACGTCGCCGCCGGCCGCGAGCAGGGACTGCGCGGTCAGGCGGGCGCGCTGCTCGACCGGGTCGACGAGCTCGGAGTAGGCGGTGCCGATCTCGGTGCCGAAGATGACCAGGTCCCACTTCTCGGCCACGCCCGCGATCGAGCGGTGCTGGCGGGTGAGCGGGGAGACCTCGGTCGGGTAGTCCTTGATGAAGGTCGGCCGGACGGCGTTCTCCTCCAGCAGGCGCTCGACCATCTCCAGCACGATCTGGCCGTGGCCCCAGCTCTTCTCGAACGGGATGCCGTGGTCGAAGGCCAGCTTGCGCAGCTCCTCGACGGTGGTCTCCGGGGTGACCTCGACGCCGAGGTGGGCGGAGATGCCCGGGTAGACGCTGACCTCCTCCCACGGCTCGGCCAGGTCGATCTCGTGCTCGACGCCGTGCGGGTCCAGGCCCTTGATCACGGTGGTGCCGAGCGCGTCCCGGGCCGCGTTGACGATCGTCTCGCGGATCAGCTCGGCCTGGGTGTCGTAGTCGCCGTACGCCTCGTACGACTCCAGCGAGGTGAACTCCGGGTTGTGGGTGGAGTCCGCGCCCTCGTTGCGGAAGTTGCGGTTGATCTCGAAGACCTTCTCGGCGCCGCCGACCACGAGCCGCTTGAGGTACAGCTCGGGCGCGATGCGCATGTAGAGGTCGATGTCGTACGCGTTGATGTGGGTCTTGAACGGGCGCGCGTTGGCGCCGCCGTGGACCGGCTGCAGCATCGGGGTCTCGACCTCGATGTAGCCGCGGTCCTCGTAGGTGCGGCGGATCGAGCGGACGACCTTGCTGCGCAGGTGCAGGATCTCGCGCGCCTCGGGGTTCACGATCAGGTCGACGTAGCGCTGGCGGACCCGGGCCTCCGGGTCGGTCAGGCCCTTGTGCTTGTCCGGCAGCGGGCGCAGGCACTTGGCGGTGAGCTCCCAGCGGTCGACCATGACGGACAGCTCGCCGCGCTTGGAGGTGATCACCTCGCCCTCGACGCCGACCTGGTCGCCGAGGTCGATGTCCGCCTTCCAGGCCGCCAGCCGCTCCGGGCCGAGCTTGTCCAGGGAGAACATCACCTGGAGGTCGCCGCTGCCGTCGCGCAGGGTGGCGAAGCAGAGCTTGCCGCCGGTGCGGGAGAGGATCACCCGGCCGGTGACGCCGGCGCGCTCGCCGGTCGCGGTGTCGGGCTCCAGGTCCGGGTGCTTGGCGCGCAGGTCCGCGATGGTGGTGGTGCGGGGGAAGCCGACCGGGTACGGGTCGACACCGGCGGCCCGGAGCCGGTCGAGCTTCTCGCGCCGGACGCGCATCTGCTCGGGAAGGTCGTCGGTCGCGGGAATAAGACTCTGATCGCTCACCCCACAAGGGTAGCCAGCCACACACCGTGCTCCGCCACGGGATAACCCCGTGGGGAGGGCGCGTCGGGCGCCCTCCCCACGGGGGTGCGGACGGCTCAGCCGTTCCGGCGGGCCCGGAGGCGGCGCGAGCCGATCAGGGCGGCGGCGCCGAGGGCGACGGCGGCCGCGCTCGCGCCGGCCAGCGGCAGGGTGGCGGAGCTCCCGGTGTCGGCCAGCTCGGCCCCGCCCGCGGTGCCGGTGGCGGACGGCGCGGCGGTGGCGCCCGTGGCGGGCGCGGGAGCGGCCGTCGGCGTGGTGTCGGACACCGGCGTACCGGTGCCGCCGTTGGCGGGTGCCCCGGGCCGCAGGGTGACCTTCACGAGGTCGTTGGCCGGGTTGCGGTCCCAGTCCATGACGGCGGTCGGGTGGCCGTCCTGGTAGTCGCTCGACATGTTCTGCAGCGAAACGGTGGCCACCAGTTCCCCGGTGCCGGCGGGGAGCTTCAGGCCCAGCTTGTGCGAGACGCTCGCGCCGTTCGGCATGAACGCGGCGCCCACCCCGTCGCAGGCGTACTTGTTCAGCGGCTTGTCGGACTTCTTGCCGTGGACGTAGTCGTCCGCGTGGCAGGTCTTGGGCAGGTCGGTGACGGTGACGCCGTCGGGGAGCTGCACGGTGACGTGGGGCGCGCCGTCCCCGCCGCTGCGGTCGTAGATCGAGGCCGGGCCGTTGTTGCCCATCCCGGCGGTGAGGACGCCCGCCGCGCCGGAGGTGTCGGGGGCCCAGCCGCCGGTCGCCTGGAAGTCGGCGGAGTTGTCCGCCAGGACCTCCTGCTCGGTGCTGTAGCCGTTCGTGTCGTTGCCGGCCGGGATCCCGTCGCCCGCGCTCTTGGTCAGGGTGGCGGGCGCGCCCGTCCCGGGCTTGAAGGCGAGCCGCTTGCGCAGGTCGTTCAGCCAGCCGGTGCCGTACGCGTCGGCAACGGCGAAGACGTCGTAGCCGGCGACGGTGTAGTAGGCGTCCGGGCCCACGGTGATGTCGAGGCCGTTCAGCTTGACCGCCTGGCCGGGGGCGATCTCGCCGTCGATGGTGCAGATGCCGTGCACGGCGGGCATCGGCGGGTCGTTGTTCCACGGCTGGCCCTTGTCCACCGCGTACTCGCAGTTGGACGGCCAGGTGTCCGCCGTCAGGCCGGCCGACAGGTCGACGTGGACGATCGCCCGCTTGGCGGGCAGCTCCCCGTGGTTGGCGAACTCCAGGTCGGTGGGCAGCTTGCTGCCGACCTTGGCGCCCTTCGTCTGGGAGCGCTGGTGGGTGCGGAACGTGGCCGTGCCGACGTCCACCCGGAAGTCCGCCGTGCCGGTCTCGGCACCGGGCGCGCTGAGGGTCGCGTGGACCGTCCCGCTGGAGCCCGGCTTCGCGCCGGCGACGGCGCTCAGCCACAGGTTGGTGGTGATGTTGATGTTGTCCTGGTCCAGCCGGCCGATGCTGCAGGTGATGACCTTGCCGGCGGTGGTGCAGCCCGGGGCTTCGAGCGTGGCCAGACCGTCGAGGCCGGAGACGTCGAGGGCGAGCTTGACCTCCGAGACGGCGCCGGTGCCGGTGCGGCCGATGTGCAGGAAGACGTTCTCGCCGGACCGCGGCGGCGCGACCGGTTGGCTCGGGATCTGCAGCGAGCCGGACGCCGGGAATACCTTGAGCTGATGGTCGGCGGCGTGGGCCGGAACGGCCGCGGTGCCGACGGACAGGGCCGCGACGAGCGTGGCCGCACCCGCGCCGAGTGCCCGGCGCGTGCGAGTCGGGTTCACGTGATTCCCCCGGATCGAGTGAGTGTGACTCCGCGACTTTTGGGTAAAGCCCCCGGGCCGTCAACCGGGCCGATCCCGCATCAATGCGCGCAGGACCGGACCGAATGCCCCGCCGTACGGCGTGAAGGTTATGAAGATGTGACCGTCATTCAGTGGGGGAATTGCCGGAAAGTCGACACATGGATAAGGGAGGCCGCTCGGTGCGGCCTCCCTTTCGCTCCGTCCGGTCCGGCTCAGCCGGTGCCGGTGGCGAGTTCGACGTCCTCCGGACCGGGCGCCGGCGTCGCGGGCGGAGCCGGGCGGGCGGGCGGCTTGGGGCGGCGGCCGAAGAGTTCCGCCGGCGTGGGCATCCGGTGCGGGCGGGGCGGGTCCTGCGGGGCTGCGGGCCGCTCGGCGGGGGAGTCGGTGCTGCTCATCGTGATCCGTCCTCCAACAGGGGTGGGGAGACTGCTCGGTGGTGCGGCGGGGTTCGGTACGGCCACCAGGTGGCGCGGCTGGCCGACGGCGCGGGCGAGCCGCTCGCGGACGGCGGCCTCGGCGAGCGCGTGGCAGCGCCCGGCCAGCCGGGAGCGGCGGGAGCGCTCCAGGTGGCCGCAGGGCTGGCGGGTGAGCCCGCGCAGCGCGGTGAGGTCCTCGGGGCCGGGCAGGTAGCCGTCGGTCACGGCCTCCTCCAGGCGTTCCAAGTAGCCGCCGGCGCTGCCGGGCAGCGCGGCCCGGTAGCGCCCGAGGTCGGCGAGCAGGAAGGCGCGCAGCCGGCCGCCCTCCTGGACGGCCTCGTCGATCGCCTCGGTCAGACGCAGCGCGTCCTGGACGTCCTCGGCCCACAGCTCGGCGCCCGGGTCGGCGCAGGCCGTCCGTTCGAGGGCCGGGAAGTGGACGGGGACGGCGGGGTGCAGGGCTTGGGCGAGGGCGCGGCGCAGCACGCGGACTTCGTCGGCGCTGAAGGCCATGCCGCCGCGCGATCCGTGTGGCGTAGGCATGGGCTGACACTACGTGAGGAATATCCGATTTGTCGGTAACGTCGCGCCGATGCCCCACGTTCGGCCCGACGGAACAGCCCGGTCAGCTCGGGCGGTTGCGCTCCCAGACGAGCCGCAGGCCGATGAGGGTGAGCCAGGGCTCGTGGACGTCGATGCTGCCGGCCTCGCCGAGGACGAGCGGGGCGAGGCCGCCGGTGGCGATCACCTGGACGTCGTCCGGGTCCTTGGCGAGCTCCTTGGCCATCCGGTCGACCAGGCCGTCGACCTGGCCCGCGAAGCCGTAGAGGATGCCGGACTGCATGCCCTCGACGGTGTTCTTGCCGATCACGTTGCGCGGCCGGGCCAGCTCGATCTTGCGCAGCTGGGCGCCGCGGACACCGAGTGCCTCCACCGAGATCTCGATGCCCGGGGCGATCGCACCGCCCACGTAGTCGCCGCGGGCGTTGACCGCGTCGAAGGTGGTGGCGGTGCCGAAGTCGACCACGATGCACGGCCCGCCGTACAGGTGGTTGGCGGCCAGCGCGTTGACGATCCGGTCGGCGCCGACCTCCTTCGGATTGTCCATCAGGACGTGCACGCCGGTCTTCACGCCGGGCTCCACGATCACCGCGGGGACGTCGCCGTAGTAACGGCGCGTCACCTCGCGGAGCTCGTGGAGCACGGCGGGAACGGACGAGCAGATCGCCAGGCCCTCCACCGCGGCCTCGCGGACCGCGGTGCGGCTGCCCATCAACCCCTGCAGCAGCACCGCCAGTTCGTCGGCCGTGCGGCGCGGATCGGTGGAGATCCGCCAGTGTTCCACCACGTCCTCGCCGTCGAACAGGCCGAGTGTGGTCTGGGTGTTGCCGACGTCGATGGTGAGGAGCATGGGGCGCTTTCTGCGAGTCGGGACGGGCCTGGCGTCTTCTCCTGACGGTCAGGCGCGCAGGTCCAGGCCGATGTCCAGGATCGGCGAGGAGTGCGTGAGCGCGCCCACGGCCAGGTAGTCGACACCAGTCTGGGCGACCTCGCGCGCGGTGGCCAGGGTGAGACCGCCGGAGGCCTCCAGCCGGGCCCGGCCGGCCACCAGCGCGACGGCCTCCTTGAGCTGCCCGACGGTGAAGTTGTCCAGCAGGATCAGGTCCGCCCCGGCCTCCAGCACCGGCGGGATCTGCTCCAGGGTGTCCACCTCGACCTCGACCGGCAGCTCGGGGTAGGCGGCCCGGACGGCCCGGAAGGCCTCGGCCACGCCGCCGGCCGCGACGACGTGGTTGTCCTTCACCAGCGCGGCGTCGGACAGCGCCATCCGGTGGTTGGCGCCGCCGCCGCAGCGGACCGCGAACTTCTCCATCGCGCGCAGGCCCGGGGTGGTCTTGCGGGTGTCCCGCACGACGGCGCCGGTGCCCTCCAGGGCGTCGGCCCAGGCGCGGGTCGCGGTGGCGATGCCGGACAGGTGGCAGAGCAGGTTGAGCGCGCTGCGCTCGGCCGTCAGCAGGTCCCGGGTGCGGGAGCGGATCGACAGCAGCACCTGGCCGGCCTCGACCCGGTCGCCGTCCTCGACGTGCCGCTCGACCTCGAACTCCTCCTCGCAGACCAGCGAGACGACGGCCTCGGCGATCCGCAGGCCCGCGACCACGCCGGCCGAGCGGGCGGTGAAGTCGGCGGTGGCGACGGCGTCGGCGGGCACGGTGGCGACGGACGTGACGTCCTCGCCGCCGGCCAGGTCCTCGGCCAGCGCCAGGGTGGCGACGTCCTCGACCTCGATCGGGTCCAGCCCGGCCTGCTCCAGCAGCTCGGCCAGCTGCGGGTCGAGCCCGGTCTCGTAGCCCTCGCCGTCCCCGCAGGCGCAGCCGTCGCCGCAGCCGCCCTGGTCGGCCAGGGGGAGTTCCTCGTGCGAGTGGGACATGGTTCTCAACGCTCCTCGGGGGTGCTGACGGGGTCGCCGGAGGCGGTCAGGTGGGTGATCAGGTGACGCCGCCAGTGGGCGTCGTCCCGCTCGGGGAAGTCCTCGCGCCAGTGGCAGCCGCGGGTCTCCTCCCGCTGCGCGGCGGCGGCGACCAGGGCGGTGGCGACCAGCAGCAGGTTGGCCGCCTCCCAGGTCTCCACCCGCGGGTCGGCGGGCTTCTCCTCGGCGACGTGCGCGTAGGCCTGCTCGGCGAGCAGGGCCAGGCCGGCCGCGGCGTCGGCCATCGAAGCGGCCGAGCGCAGCACGCCCGCTCCGCGCGACATCAGCCGCTGGATCTCGGCCCGCGCCTCGGACGGCGGCAGCGGCACCGGCTGTGCGGCGCGCGCGGCGGCGACGTCCACCGAGCGCTCGGGCAGGTCGTCGGCGCGGTGCCGGCCGGCCAGGTCGGCGGCGATCCGCTCGGCGAAGACCAGGCCCTCCAGCAGCGAGTTGGACGCCAGCCGGTTGGCGCCGTGCACCCCGGTGCAGGCGACCTCGCCGCAGGCGTACAGGCCGGGGACGGTGGTGCGGCCGTGCCGGTCGGTGCGGATGCCGCCGGAGGCGTAGTGCGCGGCCGGGGCGACCGGGATCGGCTCGGTGACCGGGTCGATGCCGTGCGCGCGGCACGAGGCGAGGATGGTCGGGAAGCGCTGCTCCCACATCGCGGCGCCGAAGTGCCGCCCGTCCAGGTACATGTGCTCGGCGCCCTGCTCCTGCATGCGCCGGGTGATCGCCTTGGCGACGATGTCGCGCGGGGCCAGTTCGGCCAGCTCGTGCTGCCCGACCATGAACCGGACGCCGTCGGCGTCGACCAGGTGGGCGCCCTCGCCGCGGACCGCCTCGGAGACCAGCGGCTGCTGGCCCTCGGCCTCGGGGCCGAGCCAGAGCACGGTCGGGTGGAACTGGACGAACTCCAGGTCGGTGACGGCGGCGCCGGCCCGCAGCGCGAGCGCCACGCCGTCGCCGGTGGAGACCGCCGGGTTGGTGGTCGCCGAGAAGACCTGGCCCATGCCGCCGGTGGCCAGCACCACGGCGCGGGCCCGGATGGCGCCGACGCCGTCGCGCTGGCCCTCGCCCATGACGTGCAGGGTCAGGCCGGCGGCGTGCCCGTTCGCGTCGGTGAGCAGGTCGAGGACGAGCGCGTGCTCGATCAGCTCGATGCCTGGGTCGCTGCGGACGGCGGAGACCAGCGCGCGCGATATCTCGGCGCCGGTGGCGTCCCCGCCGGCGTGCGCGATCCGGCGGCGGTGGTGGCCGCCCTCGCGGGTGAGCAGGATCTCGCCGTCCTCGCCGCGGTCGAAGGCGGCGCCGGTGGCGATCAGGCGGCGGACGGCGTCCGGGCCCTCGGTGACGAGGGTGCGCACGGCCTCCTCGTCGCAGAGCCCGGCGCCGGCCACCAGGGTGTCGTCGAGGTGCTGCCCGGGGGTGTCCCCCTCGCCCAGGGCGGCGGCGATGCCGCCCTGGGCCCAGCGGGTGGAGCCGTCGTCCAGCATCGCCTTGGTGACCACCGTGGCCCGCAGGCCGGCTTCGCGGACGTTGAGGGCGACGGTGAGACCGGCCACCCCCGAGCCGACCACGACCACATCGGTGGTGGACGTCCAGCCGGGGGCGGGGGCGGTGAGGCGGTGCTTAACGGGCATGGCTCAGTTGCTCCTTCAGCGCGTGGCCGTCGTGGCCGCGCCGTCGGCGCCACGGTACGCCGTGTCGCCGCGCAGCAGGCCGCTGCCCTCCGGGGCGTCCGCGGGGTCGCCGCCGAGGCCGGTGATCCGGTTGTGCTCGTCCACGAAGACGATCTTCGGCTCGTAGCCCTTGGCCTCGGCCGTGTCCATCTGCCCGTAGGCGATGAGTATGACGAGGTCGCCGGGGTGGACCAGGCGGGCGGCGGCGCCGTTGATGCCGATCACGCCGGTGCCGCGCGGGCCGGCGATGGTGTACGTCTCCAGCCGGGCGCCGTTGTTGATGTCGACGATGTGGACCAGCTCGCCGGGGAGCAGGTCGGCGGCGTCGAGCAGGTCCTCGTCCACCGTGACCGAGCCGACGTAGTGCAGGTCGGCCTGGGTCACGGTGGCCCGGTGGATCTTGGACTTGAGCATGGTGCGGAGCATTGCGGGTCACGCCTCCTGTGAGTGCATGCCTGGGGTGGGAAGAGCTCTGTCGAACGATTCTGCGCTTGCCGGTCATCTGCCTAGCGGCAGATGACGCGGACGTTGTCGATCAGGCGGGTCGAGCCCACCTTCGCGGCGACGGCCAGCACCGCCTCGCCCTGGAAGTCGTCCGCCGCCTCGGTGAAGGCGTGCGGGTCGATCAGGGCGAGGTAGTCGAGGGTGACGCCTTCGGCGGCGTCGAGGACGGCCGCGGCGGCCTCGCGCACGGCCTTCGGGCCCTGGGCGGCGACGTCGCGGCCCGCGAACAGGGCCTTCGAGAGGACGAGGGCGCGCTCGCGCTCCTCCTCCGAGAGGTAGCGGTTGCGGGAGGACAGCGCCAGGCCGTCCTCCTCGCGGACGGTCGGCACGCCGACGATCTCGACGTCGAAGTCCAGGTCGGCGACCATGCGCTGGATGACCGCCAACTGCTGGGCGTCCTTCTCGCCGAAGAAGGCGAAGTCCGGGTCGGTGATGTGCAGCAGCTTGGCGACCACGGTGAGCACGCCGTCGAAGTGGCCGGGGCGGGTGGCGCCCTCGAAGCGCTCGCCCATCGGGCCGGCCGCCAGGCGCACCTGCGGCTCGCCGTTCGGGTAGACCTCGTCGACGGAGGGTGCGAAGACGACGTCGGCGCCATTCTCCTCGGCCAGCTTCACGTCGTCGTCGAGGGTGCGCGGGTAGCGCTCCAGGTCCTCGCCGGCGCCGAACTGCAGCGGGTTGACGAAGACCGTCACCGCGACCCGGCCCTCCGGGCCGACCTGCTTGCGGGCGGCCCGGACCAGCGCGGCGTGCCCCTGGTGCAGGGCGCCCATGGTCATCACGACGGCGTTGTCGACCGGCCGCTCGTCCGGCCAGAACGCGGCCTCGAAGTCGTCCACGGTGCGGGTGACGACGGCCCGGTGGACCTTCGGCGTCCGCTGGGGCTTGTTCGGCTGCTTACCGCGTGCCATCAGGAATCTCCTCGTTCAGTACGTCCAGCAGCGCCGCCGCCGACGGTTCGTCGATCGTCCCGTTGGCGAGCGCCCGCTGCGCCGTGGCGCGGGCCATCGCCCGGTAGGCCGCCGGGATGTCCGGGGACACCGTACTGAGCTGCGCCAGGTGGCGCCGAACGGTGCCCGCGTCGCCCCGGGCGACGGGGCCGGTGAGGGCCGCGTCGCCGGAGCGCAGGCTGTTGTCCAGGGCCGCGCCCAGCAGCGGGCCGAGCAGCCGGCCGGGCTCGGCGACGCCCGCCGTGCGCAGCAGGTCCATCGCCTGCGCGACCAGCGTGACCAGGTGGTTCGCGCCGTGCGCGAGGGCCGTGTGGTAGAGCGGGCGGACCTCCTCGGGCACCCACTCGGGCTCGCCGCCCATCTCCACGACCAGCGCCTCGGCGACCGGCCGCAGCTCCGCGGGCGCCGTCACGCCGAACGGGCAGCCGGCCAGCCGGTCCAGGTCGACGGAGGTGCCGGTGAAGGTCATCGCCGGGTGCAGGGCGAGCGGCAGCGCCCCGGCCCGGGTGGCGGGCTCCAGGATGCCGACGCCGTGCGCGCCGGAGGTGTGCACGACCAGCTGGCCGGGGCGGACCGCGCCGGTCGAGGCGAGGCCCGCGACCAGGTCGGCCAGGGCGTCGTCGGGGACGGTCAGCAGGACGAGGTCGGCGGCGGCGAGCACCTGGGGCGGGGTGACGATCCGCACGCCCGGCAGCAGCGAGTCGGCGCGGCGGCGCGAGGTGGCGGAGACGCCGGAGGCGGCGACCACGGTGTGCCCGGCGAGCTGAAGGGCGGCGCCGAGGGCCGGGCCGACCCGGCCGGTGCCGACCACGCCGACGGTCAGCCGGGCCGGGCGGTTGCCGGGGTCGCGCGGGTCGCCGAAACCGTCGTCGAGCGGGGCGAACTCGGAAAAGTCGCCGCCTTCGTAGGTGCTCACGCGCCCACCTCGCTCCGCTCGGCAGGGGCGTTCGCCCATGCGCGCCGGTCGATGGTGAGTTCGCTGCGCTCACACACGGGGCCCACCTTGTCCCTGATCTCCGTTCCGGTCCACCTCGGGTACCGGACGTACCGCCCCAGTGTACGGGCGCGTCAGTCCCCGGCCCCGGCCCGGATGAGCCCGGCCTCGTACGCGAGGACCACGGCCTGGACCCGGTCGCGCAGGCCGAGCTTGGCCAGGATCCGGCCGACGTGGGTCTTCACGGTGGCCTCGGAGAGCACCAGCCGGGCGGCGATCTCGCCGTTCGACAGGCCCTGGGCGACCAGCAGGAACACCTCCCGCTCGCGGTCGGTGAGCGGGCCGAGGGCGTCCGAGCCGGGCGCGCTCTGCGGGGTGGGGAGCACCTCGGCGAAGCGGTCGATCATGCGGCGGGTGGTGGTCGGCGCGACCACCGCGTCGCCGCCGTGCACGGCGCGGATCGCGGCCACCAGCTCGGTCGGCGGCACGTCCTTGAGCAGGAAGCCGCTGGCGCCGGCCTTGAGCGCGGCGAAGGCGTACTCGTCGAGGTCGAAGGTGGTGAGGATGAGGACGTGCGGGGCGTCCGGCAGCGGGCTGCCGTCCTCGGCGAGGCAGATCCGGCGGGTGGCCTGCACCCCGTCCAGGCGGGGCATCCGGACGTCCATGAGGATCACGTCGACCGGCGTGTGCTTCAGCCTCTCCAGGGCCTGGGCGCCGTCGCCGGCCTCGGCGGCGATCTCGATGTCGCCCTGGGACTGCAGGATCATCCGGAAGCCGGTGCGCAGCAGTTCCTGGTCGTCGACGAGCATCACGCGGATGGTCAAAGGGAGCTCCTAGGGGGTGAGCGGCGGGCGGGCTAGTGGGCCGTCTTCAGGGGCAGGACGGCCCGGATCCGGAAGCCGCCGCCGGGGCGCGGGCCCACGTCGAGGCTGCCGCTGACCATGCCGACCCGCTCGCGCATGCCGATCAGGCCGTGGCCGAGGCCGTCCGTGCCGCCGGAGGCGAGCTGCTCGTCGGTGGTGCCGCGGCCGTCGTCCTCGACCAGGACGGCGAGCTCGCGCTCCCCGAAGTCGACCGCGACCCGGGCGTGCACGTCGGGGCCGCCGTGCTTGCGCACGTTGGTCAGCGCCTCCTGGACGATCCGGTAGACGGTGAGCTCGACGCCGCGCGGCAGTTCGCGCGGGTGGCCCGAGGTCGCGTAGTCGACCCGCAGGCCGGCGGTGCGGACCTGCTCCAGCAGCTCGGGCAGCTCCTCGACGCCGGGCTGGGGCACGTACTCCTCGGCGGTGTCGGCGGTGCGCAGCACACCGAGCAGACGGCGCATCTCGACCAGTGCCTGGCGGCCGGTGGAGGCGATCGTGCCGAGCGCCTCCTTGGCCTGCTGGGGCGAGTTGTCGAGGACGTAGGCGGCGCCGTCGGCCTGGACGATCATGACGGAGACGTTGTGCGCGACGACGTCGTGCAGTTCGCGGGCGATCCGCGCCCGCTCGGCGGCGACGGCGACCTTGGACTGGGCGTCGCGCTCGCGCTCCAGCCGGGCGGCGCGGTCCTCCAGCTCGGTCAGGTAGGCGCGGCGGACCCGGGTCAGCCGGCCCCAGGCCCAGCAGAGGATGAACGGGGTGCTCATCAGCAGCATGATGAGCAGCGCCTCGCCGATGCTGTACGGCGTGCGGACGGCGGTGACGCCGTCCTCCGCGAAGTGCGTCTTGGCGGGGTTCATCCGCCAGTAGGCGAGCGGCCCGGCGGCCAGCCCGGCGGCCAGGGCCAGCCGGGAGGTCCAGGTGCGGCCGAAGGCGGCGCCGGTGTAGGCGAACACCAGGTAGGCGATGGAGGAGGCGGCCGGGTCGATGTCGAGACCGACCTGGCCGAGGGCGATCGCGGTGGCCGCGGCCACCGCGACGTCGGGCAGGCGGCGGCGGAAGACCATGAGCGCGGGCAGCGCCACCGCGGTGGCGATCTGCGCGTCGAACCGCCAGCCCCCGGAGACGTTGTCGTTCGGCAGGAGGCCGAGGAGGAGCACGATCGCCGCCCAGGCGGCGTCGACCACCATGGGGTGACGGCGGAGCCAGGCGTTGAGTCGATGCACGTCTCAAGCGTAGGCAGTCGCACGACCCGTCCAGGTCCGCCGGTAGGGCGATCCGCCCTACTCCGTAGGTCGGAGAAGCCCCGGCTCCGGTTGGGGAGGGGCCGGGGTCGGCCGGTAGCGTCGCGCCCCATGACGTGGATGCGGTGGGCGCCCGCCATGGAACGGGCCCTGTACGACCAGGAGGCGGGCTTCTACCGCAGGCCGGAGGGCCCGGCGGGGCACTTCCGCACCTCGGTGCACGCCTCGCCGGAGTTCGCCCGTGCGGTGGCCCGGCTGCTGCTGGAGGTTGACGCGGCCCTCGGCCGTCCGGAGGAGCTGGCCTTCGTCGACGTCGGGGCCGGGCGGGGGGAACTGCTGACCGGGGTGCTCGGGGCCGTCCCGGACGACGTGCGCGCGCGGCTGCGCCCGTACGGCGTGGAGATCGCGGACCGGCCGGCCCGACTTCCGTCCACAGCCCTGTGGACGAGCGAGGTGCCGCGGGGCGTCAGCGGGCTGCTGTTCGCCAACGAGTGGCTGGACAACGTGCCGCTGGACGCCGGCGAGGTGGACGAGGACGGGGTGCTCCGGTACGTCGAAGTGGAGACGGAGACCGGCCGGGAGCGGCTCGGCGAGCCCGTCTCGGAGGCCGACGCCGCCTGGGCCGCCCGCTGGTGGCCGGTCGAACACCCCGGGGACCTGGTGGAGTTCGGCGGCCCCCGGGACGCCGCCTGGGCGCACGCCGTGGCCGGGCTGGAGCGCGGCCTGGCCGTCGCCGTCGACTACGGGCACACCGCCGCCCGCCGTCCGCTCTTCGGCACCCGCGCCGGTTTCCGGGACGGCCGCGAGGTGGCCCCCGTGCCGAACGGCTCGTGCGACGTCACCGCGCACGTCGCGCTCGACTCGATCGCCGTCCCCGCTGTCCACAGCCTGTGGACGACGCAGCGCGAGGCCCTGCGCGGCCTCGGCGTCAGCGGCGGGCGCCCGCCGCTCGCCCTCGCCTCCAGCGACCCGGTGGCCTACCTCCGGGCCCTCGGCGGCGCCGGGGAGGCGGCCGAACTCACCGACCCGGCCGGGCTGGGTGCCTTCGGCTGGGTCGTGCAGAGCGTCCGCATTCCACCCCTGGAGATTTGGTAGGGGCTCGGAGCCTGGAACCCCTGGTGGGATGGCAGACTCTGAACCCATGAGGGAGACCACGGTCGGCATCGGGGCGGGAGCCGAGAACATCACGGGCGAGGCGGGCACCACCGACATGGTGCTCAACATCGGCCCGCAGCACCCCGCGACGCACGGCGTACTGCGGCTGCGGCTGGTGCTCGACGGCGAGCGCATCGTCACCGCGGAGCCGGTCATCGGCTACATGCACCGGGGCGCGGAGAAGCTGTTCGAGGCCCGCGACTACCGGCAGATCATCATGCTGGCGAACCGGCACGACTGGCTCTCCGCCTTCTCCAACGAGCTCGGCGTCGTGCTCGGCGTCGAGCGGATGCTCGGCATGGAGGTGCCCGAGCGGGCGGTGTGGATCCGCACCCTGCTCGCCGAGCTCAACCGGGTGCTCAACCACCTGATGTTCCTCGGCTCCTACCCGCTGGAGCTCGGCGGGATCACCGCGATCTTCCACTCCTTCCACGGCCGCGAGGACCTCCAGCACGTGCTGGAGGAGGCCTCCGGCGGCCGGATGCACTACATGTTCAACCGGGTCGGCGGCCTCAAGGAGGACCTTCCGGCCGGCTGGCTCGGCCGCGTCCGCACCGCCGTCGCCACCGTCCGCTCCCAGATGCCGGTCTTCGAGGACCTCGTCCTCGGCAACGAGATCTTCCGCGCCCGCACCGCCGGCGTCGGCGTCCTCACCCGGGCGCAGGCCGAGGCGTACGGCGTCAGCGGCCCGATCGCGCGGGCCAGCGGCCTCGACTTCGACCTGCGCCGCGACGAGCCCTACCTCGCGTACGGCTCCGAGGAGCTGCGGCAGGTGCTCACCGTCGTCACCCGCGAGGAGGGCGACTGCCTGGCCCGCTTCGAGTGCCTGCTGGAGCAGACGCTCAACGCGCTGGACCTGGCCGACGCGTGCCTCGACAAGCTCGCCACCCTGCCGGCCGGCCCGGTCAACCTGCGGCTGCCCAAGGTGCTCAAGGCCCCGGAGGGCAGCACCTACGCCTGGACCGAGAACCCGCTCGGGATCAACGGCTACTACCTGGTCTCGCGCGGCGACAAGACGCCGTGGCGGCTCAAGCTGCGCTCGGCGTCCTTCAACAACATCCAGGCGCTGACCGAACTGCTGCCCGGGACCCTGGTCGCCGACATGGTCGCGATCCTCGGGTCGATGTTCTTCGTCGTCGGCGACATCGACAAGTAGACACCGACGAGTAGACACCGACGAGTACGGCGACGAGCAGGGAACGAGCGGGCCCGGGGACGGACGGTCCCCGGGCCCGGCCCTCAGTCCTTCTTCTTCGCCTTGCCGACCGGATCCGCCGGGTGCGGCGCCACCTTGCGGTCGCCCTTCGTGGCGATCCGCTCCTCGCACAGGCCGGCCAGCACGTCGTAGCCCGCCCGGCCCATCAGCTCGGTGAGCTCGGGGCGGTAGCTGACGTACACCGGGTCCGGCCCGCCGTGCGCCTCCGGGCTGCCGGTGCACCACCAGTGCAGGTCGTGGCCGCCCGGGCCCCAGCCGCGGCGGTCGTACTCGCCGATCGTCACCTGGAGGTAGCGGGTGTCGTCCGGCCGGTCGATCCAGTCGTAGGTGCGGCGGATCGGCAGCTGCCAGCACACGTCCGGCTTGGTCTCCAGCGGCTCGCGGCCCTCCTTGAGCGCCAGCGCGTGCAGCGCGCAGCCGGCCCCGCCCGCGAAGCCGGGGCTGTTCACGAAGATGCACGCGCCGCCCACCCGGCGGGTCTGGCGGTCGCCGTCCTCGTCGAGCATGGTGATGCCGCCGTCGGCCTTGATCCGGCCCTTGCCGTCGGTGCCGTGCGCGAAGTTCTCCCAGATGTCCGGCGTCAGCCGGGCGGCGTGGCCGGCGACGCGCTTCTCGTCGTCCTCGTCCGAGTAGTGCGCGCCCAGCGTGCAGCAGCCGTCCGACTCGCCGCGGCCCTCGCGGATGCCGTGGCAGCCGCGGCCGAACACGCACGACCAGCGGGAGGTCAGCCAGGTGAGGTCGCAGCGGAACACCTGCTCCTCGTCGGCGGGGTCGGCGAACTCGACCCAGGCGCGGGGGAAGTCGAGCGGGACCTCGGCGCGCAGGGCCGGCATGGCCAGGTCGACCGGGGCCGGAGCGGCCGGGACCTTCGCCTTGGACTTCTTCTTGGAGGTTTCTGCTGGTGCCACCCGGCAAGGGTAGAGCCTCCGCGGGAACCACCGGCCGTGTCGGGCAGTCCGTTCGGTTTGATGATTCCGAGCCGTTGCGTGTTGGATGCCCCGTGCGTCCGTGCCCGCGGCGCCCGACGCCCGACTGGAGCCCCGAGCCGTGACCGCCTCGCCCCGCGCCGTCCGGACCGCCGTCCTCGCCTCGCTCGCCGTCCTGGCCTCCGGCTGCGCCTCCGGACCCGCGCTGCGGGCCCGGGCGGAGAGCGCGCCGCCGCCGTGCACCGGACCCGTGGTGATCGGCCACCGCGGCGCGCCGCAGAACGCCCCCGAGAACACCATGGCCTCCTTCGACACGGCGCTGCGCCAGGGTGCCGACTGGGTGGAGACCGACGTCCAGACCACCCGCGACGGCGTCCCGGTGCTGATGCACGACCCGAGCGTGGACCGCACCACCAACGGCAAGGGCGCGATCGGCGACCTGACCGCCGCTCAGATAGCCGCCCTGCGGGTGACCATCGGACCGGGCCCGGCCGAGCCCGTCCCCACCCTGGAACAGCTGCTCGAACGGATGGCCCGCACCAACGCCACCCTGCTCATGGAGATCAAGTGGCAGCGCCGGACCGAGGACGTCGTCCGGATCGCCAGGCTCGCGGCGGCCAGCGGCGCCCGGGTCATCATGTACTCGTTCTCGGCCGACCACCTGCGGGTGGCCCACGCGGCCGCGCCCGGACTGCCGATCGTCCTCATCCAGGGCGCCTCCATCGCCGAGAACCCCGGCAACCTGCCGCTGAGCGGCATCGCCCTGGACACCACCCTGGCCAGCGCCTCCCGGATCGCCGCCGAGCGCCGGGCCGGGCACGAGGTCTACGTGTGGACCGTCGACGACGAGGAGTCCTGGCAGCTGATGACCGGCCGTGACGCCGACGGCCTGATCACCGACACCCCCGGCCCGGCCCGCCGCTGGCTGGACGCCAACTGCCCCACCGGCCGCCCGGCGGGACCGCACAGGAACTGAGGGATCCGGCCACCCGGGCCGGGCCCGCCCGCCGGCGTCCGCCGCCCCCTGGCACCTGCGACCAGCACCAGTGCCGCGGCGGCGCCGAGGCAGTACCGCCGCGACCGATCACCGGCGCGGCCGGATCGCGTAGCGTGGAGAGTTATGCGACTCGGTGTGCTCGACGTAGGTTCCAACACGGTCCACTTCCTCGTGGTGGACGCCCATCCGGGCGCCGCCCCCGTGCCCGCTTACTCGCACAAGGCCGAACTGCGTCTCGCCGAGCTGCTCGACGAGCGCGGGGCGATAAGCGAGGCCGGTGTCGAGCGGCTGGTCGGCCACATCGCCTCCTCGCTGCGCGTCGCCGAGGACAAGGGCGTCGTCGACATCCTGCCCTTCGCCACCTCCGCCGTCCGCGAGGCCGCCAACGGGGAGGACGTGCTGCGCCGCGTCGCCACCGAGACCGGTGTCGAACTGCGGGTCCTGTCCGGCCAGGACGAGGCCCGGCTCACCTTCCTCGCCGTGCGCCGCTGGTTCGGCTGGTCCTCCGGCCGGCTGCTCAACCTGGACATCGGCGGCGGCTCGCTGGAGATCGCCTGCGGCCTGGACGAACAGCCCGACGTCGCCTGCTCGCTGCCGCTCGGCGCCGGCCGGCTGACCGCCCGCTGGCTGCCCGGCGACGTCGCCGACCCGGACGGGCTGCGCGAGCTCAGACGCCACGTCCGCGCCGAGATGGCCACCGTCGTCGGCGAGATCTCCCGGCTCGGCGCCCCGCAGCACGCCGTCGCCACCTCCAAGACCTTCAAGCAGCTCGCCCGGATGACCGGTGCCGCCCCCGCCGACGCCGGCCCGTACGCCGACCGCCGGCTCACCCGCACCGGCCTGTCCGCCTGGCTGCCCCGGCTGTCCACCATGACCGTCGCCGAGCGGGCGCAGATCCCCGGCGTCTCCGAGGGCCGGGCCAAGCAGCTGCTGGCCGGCGCGCTGGTCGCCGACGCCGCGATGGACCTCTTCGGCCTTGAGGAGCTCGACGTCTGTCCGTGGGCCCTGCGCGAGGGCATCATCCTGCGCCGCCTGGACGCCATGGACAGCCCCGCCGACCGCCGCCGGCCCGCGCTGACCACCTGATCCGCAGGCCGCGCCGTCACCCCGCAGGACACCGGGAGCGCCTGAGAGCCGCGTCTCGTTCGCCCGGCGTTCGGTGCCGTTCGCGAGCCGGTCCGCTTACGCTGTCTCCCGTGGTGCAACCAGCGGGCGACGACGGGACGCGGGAGGGCCGCGCCCCCGGCGACGGGCAGCCGCGGCCGGACGGCCCGCGCCGCAAGCTGGGCAAGACCGTCAAGGGCGCCACCGCCGCCAAGGCCGCCAAGGCCGTGAAGGCGGCCCAGCGCACCGCGCAGGGCGCCAAGAAGGCCACGGCCAAGAAGACGACGGCCAAGAAGGCCGTGGCGGGGGCCGGGAAGGCCGCCCCGAAGGCCACCGCGGCCCCGGCGCGCAAGGAGACCCGCACCGCCCGCGCCACCGGCGCCGCCAAGGCCGCCGTCCAGTCCGTGAAGTCGGTCAAGGCCGCCAAGCGCGAGGCCACCCGGGCGCCCCTCCTGCGCACCACCGACCGGCTCGTGCTGCCCCCGCACCCGGCCCTGCACATCCCGGACACCAAGGTCGCCCTCTCCACCGCCTCGGTGTACCCCGCGAGCACCGCCGTCGCCTTCGAACTCGCCGCCAAGCTCGGCTACGACGGCGTCGAGGTCATGGTCTGGAACGACCCGGTCAGCCAGGACATCGAGGCGCTGCGCCGCCTCTCCGACCACCACCGGCTGCCGATCCTCGCCGTGCACGCGCCCTGCCTGCTGATCACCCAGCGGGTCTGGACCACCGACCCGTGGACCAAGCTGGTCCGCGCCCGGGCGGCGGCCGAGAAGCTCGGCGCGAGCGCCGTCGTCGTCCACCCGCCGTTCCGCTGGCAGCGCCAGTACGCCCGGGAGTTCGTCGAGGGCATCAACCGCATGGCGGGCGAGACCGACGTCCGGTTCGCGGTCGAGAACATGTACCCGTGGCGCTACCGCGACCGCGAGATGCTCGCCTACGCCCCCGGCTGGGACGTCACCGAGGAGGCGTACCGGCACTACACCATCGACCTCTCGCACGTCTCCACCTCCCGGATCGACGCGTTCGAGATGGTCGAGCGGATGGGCGACCGGCTCGCCCACATCCACCTCGCCGACGGCAGCGGCTCCGGCAAGGACGAGCACCTGATCCCCGGCCGCGGCAACCAGCCCTGCGCCGAGCTGCTGGAACACCTCGCCCGCACCGGCTTCGACGGCCACGTCGTGCTGGAGGTCAACACGCGGCGCTCCGCGTCCCCCGCCGAACGCGAGGCCGACCTCGCCGAGGCGCTCGCCTTCACCCGCTTGCACCTGGCCACCCCCTCGCGCGTACGCTGAACCCACGTGCCCCACCGGGCACCAACTGCCGCACGTAGGGGGAGACATGACGGAGGCAAAGAACTTCCGGGAGCTCGCTCAGAGTTTCGGCGGGGTCGCCGCCGAGTACGACCGCGGCCGCCCGACCTACCCCGACGGACTCTTCGACGCCCTGGAACGGCTCTCCGGCCGCGCCCTCAAGGGCGCCCGCGTCCTGGACGTCGGCGCCGGCACCGGCATCGCCACCCGGCTGCTCGCCGCCCGCGGCGCCGACGTCGTCGGGGTCGAGCCCAACGGCGGCATGGCAGCCCAGTACCTCGCCTCCTCGCCCGGCCTGCCGCTGGTCCGGGCCTCCGGGGACGACCTGCCCTTCCACGACCGCTCCGCCGACCTGATCACCTACGCCCAGGCCTTCCACTGGACCCGCCCCGAGCTGGCCGTCCCCGAGGCGATCCGGGTGCTGCGCCCCGGCGGCGCGCTCGCCACCTGGTGGAACGTCCACGACGAGACCGTCCCGTGGGTCCGGGCCCGGGCCGAGCGGATGGCCGCCGCGCTGCCCGAGCGCTACCACGGCTACGGCGGGATCAGCGAGCACACCAGCCACTTCGCCCCGGCCGGCCTCGCGGTCGAGCGCACGGTGCTGCGCTGGGAGCGGCGGGTCACCGTCGACCACGTGATCACCGACCTCACCTCCCGCTCGTACCTGGCCTCGCTCGACCCGGCCGAGCGCGCTCCGGTCCTCGCCGCCGAGCGCGAGGCCACGCTCGCCGAGTTCCCCGGGGGCTGGGTGACCGAGCCGTTCACCCTGGAGCTGGTGGTCGCCGTCACGCCGTCCTGACCCCCCGTGCGGCCGTACGGTCCGCGTGCCCGTGCGCCCGCCGCCTGACCGCATCGCGGACGGACCGTCCGCGGCCCGGACGGCGGGCGTAGGCTCGGTAGCCACAGCGGTTCCCGCACCTCCCGCCCGCGGGGCCGCGCGCGAGCCCCGAAGGAGTGGAGCACAGTGCCCGAGCTGAGGTCCCGTACGGTCACCCACGGTCGCAACATGGCAGGCGCCCGGGCGCTTCTCCGGGCCGCCGGCGTAGCCCGCGAGGACTTCGGCAAGCCGATCATCGCGGTCGCCAACTCCTTCACCGAGTTCGTCCCCGGCCACACCCACCTCCAGCCGGTGGGCCGGATCGTCTCCGAGGCGATCAAGCAGGCCGGCGGCATCCCGCGCGAGTTCAACACCATCGCCGTCGACGACGGCATCGCGATGGGCCACGGCGGCATGCTCTACTCGCTGCCCTCGCGCGACCTGATCGCCGACTCGGTCGAGTACATGGTCAACGCGCACTGCGCCGACGCCCTGATCTGCATCTCCAACTGCGACAAGATCACCCCGGGCATGCTGATGGCCGCGCTGCGGCTCGACATCCCGACCGTCTTCGTCTCCGGCGGCCCGATGGAGGCCGGCAAGGCCACCCTCGTCGACGGCACCGTGCGCAAGCTCGACCTCGTCGACGCGATCTCCCAGGCCGTCAACGAGAACGTCTCCGACGAGGACATCGCGATCATCGAGGAGAACGCCTGCCCGACCTGCGGCTCGTGCTCCGGCATGTTCACCGCCAACTCGATGAACTGCCTCACCGAGGCGATCGGCCTCTCGCTGCCCGGCAACGGCTCCGTCCTCGCCACCCACACCGCCCGCCGCGCCCTCTACGAGAACGCCGGCCGGACGGTCGTCGAGATCGCGAACCGCCACTACGGCCGGGACGACGCCTCCGTCCTGCCCCGCGCGATCGCCACCCGCGCCGCGTTCGAGAACGCCATGGCCCTCGACATCGCCATGGGCGGCTCGACCAACACCATCCTCCACCTGCTCGCCGCCGCCCAGGAGGCCGAGCTGGACTTCGGCCAGCGGGACATCGACGCGATCTCCCGCAAGGTGCCCTGCCTGTCCAAGGTCGCGCCCAACGGCTCGTACTACATGGAGGACGTCCACCGGGCCGGCGGCATCCCCGCCATCCTCGGCGAGCTGTACCGGGCCGGGCTGCTCAACGAGGACGTCCACACCGTGCACGCCGACTCGCTCGCCGAGTGGCTCAAGACCTGGGACGTGCGCGGCGGTTCGCCCTCCGCCGAGGCCGTCGAGCTGTGGCACGCCGCCCCCGGCTGCGTCCGCTCCGCCGAGGCCTTCTCGCAGTCCGAGCGCTGGGAGTCGCTGGACACCGACGCCGCCAAGGGCTGCATCCGCAGCGTCGAGCACGCCTACTCCGTCGAGGGCGGCCTCGCCGTGCTGTACGGCAACCTCGCCGAGGACGGCTGCATCGTGAAGACCGCCGGCGTCGACGAGTCGATCTGGACCTTCAGCGGCCCGGCCGTCGTCGTCGAGTCCCAGGAGGACGCGGTCGAGGCGATCCTCGCCAAGCGCGTCAAGGAGGGCGACGTCGTCGTCATCCGCTACGAGGGCCCCAAGGGCGGCCCCGGCATGCAGGAGATGCTCTACCCGACCTCCTTCCTCAAGGGCCGCGGCCTCGGCAAGGCCTGCGCGCTCGTCACCGACGGCCGCTTCTCCGGCGGCACCTCGGGCCTGTCCATCGGCCACGCCTCCCCGGAGGCCGCCTCCGGCGGCACCATCGCCCTCGTCGAGGACGGCGACACCATCGCCATCGACATCCCCGGCCGGACGATCTCCCTGGAGGTCCCGGACGAGGTGCTCGCCGAGCGCCGCCGGGCGCTGGAGGCCGGGGGCGGCTACCGCCCGAAGAGCCGCGAGCGCCAGGTCAGCCAGGCCCTGCGGGCCTACGCCGCGATGGCCACCTCCGCCGACAAGGGCGCCGTGCGCGACGTCACCAAGCTCGGCTGAGCCACTCGCACCACACGCGGGAGGAGGAGCCGCCCCGGACCACGGGACGGCTCCTCCTCGCGCGTCCGGGGCCGGGGACAACCGGGGGATAATCGGCGGCGTGAGCGAGCAGCCCCCCACCCCCGCCCCGAACCCCGCCGGCGCCCCGGACCCCGCCGCCCCGCAGCCGGAGCCGATCCGCTGGTTCGGCACCAGCTGGGTGCACCGCGACCACGGCTACTGGCCGCGCCGCGTCGCCGTGTCCGCCGGCTCGCTGGTCATCGCCGCGGCGGCCGCGTTCGTGCTGCGACTCGCCGTCGAGGGCGTCGCGCTCTCCGCCCAGGGCGGGTTCCTCAACACCCTGCTGGTGCTGGCCGTCGCGCTCTGCTCGCTGCTGGCCGCGCTGCGCACCTGGAAGGTGCTCGCCGAGGGCAAGGACCGGCTCACCGGCTGGATGACCGAGGACCGCTCGCTCGGCGCGGTCTGGATGATCGGCGGGGTCGGCTCCCTGCTGGCCTACTTCGTCCGCAGCCTCACCGAGGCCCCGGGCGAGGGCGTCCGGCGGGCGCGGTACGAGCGGGCCGTCGAGCAGTACGAGAAGCGCCGGACCGGCCGCGGCGGCCGGTCCGGCGGGAAGCGCAAGCGCTGACGGTCAGTTGCGGCTGACCGTGCCGCACTGGTCGCTCGGGACGAGGTCCTTGCTGCGGTCGTACGGGTCGGTCGCGGGGCCGGTCGGCCGGGAGCCCGGGGTGTCCTGCCGGACCGGGTCGAACTGGGCGAACTGCGGGTGGTAGAAGCCGTCGTAGACGTCGCAGGCCGAGTTGGCCGAGTCCGAGCCGCCGCCCTCGCCGAACGCGATCTTCTTCGGGTTGACCTGGTAGCGGGCCGGGTCGTAGAAGCGGAAGTTCTCGACCCGCCGCACGACCGTCCGGGTGGTCCAGGTGTCCCCGGCCACGTCGGCCGCGGGCAGCACCAGGCCCACCGGCCTGGCCGCCGGGTCCTGGGTCCCGGGCGCGGCCGGCTTCGTCGGCTTCGGGCCGCCGCTCGCCGACGGCGCGGGCGACGCGGCCCGCTTGGCGGCGTCCGGGCCCGGACGCACCGCGTACACGTAGCTGAAGTCGGCGTGCACCAGGACGCCCTTGTCGCCGTCGCCCTCGAAGCCGATCCGGCCCTGGACCTTGACCACGCCGCCGACCTGGACGGCCTCGCGCGGGTCGAAGCGGCTGAACCAGTTGGTGGGGTCGTTCTCCTTGGACGGGGTCGCCAGGGCGGCGGCCGCCTGGTCGCGCTCGGCCCGGTCCAGCAGCGCCAGCGCGGCCTCCGGGCGGCCGCCCGCGATGACCTGCGGGTCCAGGTTGGCGGCGGTCAGGTAGTCCTTGACCAGCTGGAGCTGAGCGGCGACCTGGTCGGCGGAGAAGACGCCGGTGGCCTTGGCGTCGGGGAGCACGAAGGCGTCCGCGCCGTTCGGCCAGCCCTCGGCGGGGGAGCCGGCCCAGGGGTGGTCGACCGTCGGCTGGTCGGCGTCGACCTTCGGCGGCGCCGTCGTCGGCTTGGCCGTCTCCGGGGCGACGGTGGGCACCGGGGTGTGGGACGCCGAGGAGCCGGCGGAACCGCCCTGGTACCAGTTCCGCAGCCCCTCGATGTTGAGCGCCGCCACCAGCACCGCGATGGCCAGGACGGCGAAGAGCGGCGTGCGCCACTCCAGGACCCGACGCTTGGGCGGGCGCGGGTTGCCCCAGGGGTCGACGGCCTGGAGCTTCGGCTTGCGGCCGAACCGGCGCTTCGGCGCCGCCGGGCCGTCGTCGACCGACCGGCGGCCGCCCGGGTCGACCGGCGGGGTGTGCTTCCACTGGGCGGCAAGCATCCGGGTGCGGCCGGACTGTTCCGTGACGGCGGCACCCTTGACGAACTCGTCGTCGAGGACGAGGTCCGCGAACGGGTCCTTCCCGCCCGCTCCGGACGGGTCGGACCCGCCCGGCTCACCGCCCTCCGAGGGGCGCGGTTCTGGATCTTCGGCGATCGGCATCGCGCCAGTATGCCGACGGGGTGTGACGACCGGTCGATCGGGGGCACACCTTGTGGTGAACTCGTGCACGGAGTGCCGAGGTTTGCCCCGTTTGCCCAGGTCGGAGCAGTGCGGGGGAGGCTCAGCCCTTGCTGCGGGCCTGCTTCACCGACCCCACCACACCGGCGATCGCCAGCAGGATCCCGGCCGGGATGAGCGACTCGAAGAACGCGGCGAACACGCCCGCGTCGCCGAGGAACAGCTGCGCCAGCGTGTTCAGGAGCAGCAGTCCGCCGGCCGCCGGGAGCGCCGCCTGCCACGGGTGCGCGTCGGCCCACCGCCGCAGCCGCCGGTCGCCGGTGTCGCGTCGCAACTGGCCGCCCAGCGTGCCGACGAGGAAGAAGAAGAACAGACCCCAGCCGGCCGGTCCGGCCAGGATGCTCAGCGACCAGTGCCCGGTGATCGCGTCGATCCCCAGGGCCGTCGCCCCCACCACCGCACCGACCCCCGCGGCCGTCCGCCACGGACCCATCGTCGCCGAGGCGACGGCGAGTTGCCGGTTCTCACGTCGGGACATCTCGTCGTGTGCCATACCCCCACGGTGCTCCTGCGGACGCCCCGGGGCCATAGGGGAAACCCCCGAGTTTCTCCGTAAGGGACCACAGGCCGGACGGTCCCGCCGGGGGCTGCCGCGCGGTGCGAGGATGGCAGCAGTACCGAGGTTAGGAGCGGCCATGGGCGGCAGCGCAGCGCACGGACAGAAGATCGCCTTCCTGGGCACCGGCAAGATCGGGGAGGCCCTGCTCTCCGGTCTGCTGCGGGCCGGCAAGGATCCGGCGGACGTCCTGGTGACCGCCCGCCGCCCCGAGCGCGCCGCCGAACTGGCCGACCGCCACGGCGTCGTGGCCGTCTCCAACGCCGAGGCCGCCAAGCTCGCCGACACCCTGATCCTCGCCGTCAAGCCGCAGGACATGGGCACCCTGCTGGAGGAGCTCGCGCCGCACGTCAGCCCGGACCGGCTGGTCATCTCGGCCGCGGCCGGCGTGCCCACCGCGTGGTTCGAGGAGCGGCTGGCGGCCGGCACCCCGGTGGTCCGGGTGATGCCCAACACGCCCGTCCTGGTGGACGAGGGGATGAGCGTCATCTCGGGCGGCTCGCACGCCACCGAGGAGCACCTGGTGCGCGCCGAGGAGATCTTCAGCTCGGTCGGCAAGGCGCTGCGCCTGCCCGAGAGCCAGCAGGACGCGGCCACCGCGCTCTCCGGCTCCGGCCCGGCCTACTTCTACTTCCTCGTCGAGGCGATGACGGACGCCGGCATCCTGCTCGGCCTGCCCCGGCAGGTGGCGCACGACCTGATCGTCCAGTCCGCGATCGGCGCCTCGGTGATGCTGCGCGACTCCGGCGAGCACCCGGTGAAGCTGCGCGAGGCCGTCACGTCCCCGGCCGGCACCACCATCGCGGCCATCCGCGAGCTGGAGAACCACGGGGTGCGGGCCGCGCTGCTGGGCGCCCTGGAGGCGGCCCGGGACCGCTCGCGCGAGCTGGCCTCCGGGGGGAAGTAACCGCCTCGAACGTCCGTCCGGTTAGGCTCGGCGGCATGGCCTACGACCTGGTGATCTTCGACAACGACGGCGTCCTGGTGGACAGCGAACCGCTCTCCAACCGGGTGCTGGCCGAGTACCTGACCGAACTCGGCCACCCGACGACGATCGAGGACAGCTACCGGGACTTCATGGGCTGTGCCGCCCACCGCATCCACGACGTGATCGCCGAGCGGTACGACGGCGCGACGCTGCCCGAGGGCTTCGACGAGCTCTTCCACGGCCGGGTCTTCGACGCGTTCGGCGCCGAACTCACCGCCGTCCGGGGCGCGGAGGCGCTGCTGAAGGAGCTCCAGCGGCGTGCCGTCCCGTACTGCCTGGCCTCCTCCGCGCACCACGCGTGGATCCGCACCGCGCTCGACGTCACCGGCCTGCGCGGGCACTTCGCCGAGGAGCGGATCTTCAGCGCGCAGGACGTCGGCGTCGGCAAGCCCGCGCCCGACCTGTTCCTGCACGCCGCCCGCACCCTCGGCGTCGACCCCTCGCGCTGCCTGGTGCTGGAGGACAGCCCCAACGGCGTGCTGGCCGCCCGCGCCGCCGGCATGGACGTGTACGGCTACACCGCGCTCACCGATCCGGCCAAGCTGACGGCCGCCGGGGCCACCGGGCTGATCGCCGACCTCGCCGAGGTGCCCGCGCTGCTGGGCTGAGCGCGGAAAGCGCTGCGCACCCTCTCCCCAAAGTCCTCCCGGGCACCTACGCTCTCGCCAACATCGTCGTACCGGCCGGTAGCGAGGTTCCCGCATGAGTCCTGCGTTCCCGTCGAGTGCCGGGGTCCCGTCCCGCCTGCGGGCCGGCCGCGCCGCCCTGGCCCTGAGCTTCCTGCTCCAGGGCACGACGTTCGCGCTGCTGGTCACCTGCATCCCGGAGATCCAGCACCGGTACGGGCTGAGCGACGGGCTGCTGCCGGTGTTCCTGGCCGCCGTGCCGATCCTCGCGGGCGTCGGCTCGATCACCTCCGAACAGCTGGTGAAGCGCACCGGCGCGCGGGCCGTCCTGCGGGTCGTCCAGCCGGGCGTCTGCCTCAGCCTCGCGGGCGTCGGGCTCGGCGACGAGCTGTGGCAACTCGCCATCGCGCTGGGGGCGTTCGGGCTGCTGGTGGGGGCGCTGGACGCCAGCATGAACATGCTCGGGGTGGGGCTCCAGCACCGCTACGGCCGCTCGATCATGATCGGCTTCCACGCCGCGTTCAGCCTCGGCGGCATCCTCGGTGCGGCCGTCGCCGGCCTCGGCTCGCACTACGACCTCGGGCTGCCGCTGCTGTTCGGCACCGCGGCCGCGGTGATCGCCCCGCTCGCCGTCCTGGTCGGCACCCGCTTCGCCGGGCCCGCCGAACTCGGCGACGCCGTCCGGGAGGCAGCGGAGGCCGCCGCCCGCTCGATCCCGTGGCGGCCGCTGCTGCCGCTGTGCCTGGCGATGGCCTTCGCGTACATCGCGGACGCCTCGGTCTCCAACTACAGCGTCAAGTACCTGACCGACGGGCTGGGCAGCCCCGAGGACGTCGCCAAGCTGTCCTACCTCGGCTACATGGTGGCGATGCTGCTCGGCCGCGCCCTCGGCGACCGCGCGGTGCAGCGCTGGGGCGCCGTCCCGGTGGTCCGCGGCGGCGCGGCGCTGGCGGCGCTCGGCTTCGCGGCCGCCGCCGCGGCGCCCGCGGCGTGGGCGGGCATCGCCGGGTTCACGCTGCTCGGCTTCGGCATCTGCGCGATCATCCCGCAGGTGTTCGCGGCCGGCGGGCGGCTGTTCCCGGCCGACTCGGACGCCGCGGTGGCCCGGCTCAACCTCTTCAACTACGTGGGTTTCCTGATCGGCTCGCCGCTGGTCGGCGCGATCGCGGACGGCAGCTCCTACCGCTGGGCGCTGCTCGCCCCGATGGTGCTGGTGCTCGCCGTCCTCCCGCTGGCCGACCGCTTCGCCCCGGCGCCCGCCGCCCTGGCGCCCGCCGAGGCGTAGGGCCTGTCTTCAGGCCCCGGGCCCCCACCCCGCGTCTCACTCGGCGTCTCACTCGGCGCGGATCTCGTCCAGGGACTCCCGCAGGATCGCGCGGGCGCGGGTGAACCAGTCGGTCAGGACGGCGACCTCGTCCGGCGTGTAGTCGGCGAACAGGGCGCCGACGCGCTCGTAGAACGGCCCGTAGACCTGGAGGATGCGCGCCTGCGCGTCGTCGGCCATCACCACCCGCACCCGGCGGCGGTCGGCCGGGTCGGCCTCCCGGTGCGCGTACCCGGCCTTCTCCAGCCGGTTGAGCACGCCGGTGACGGCGCCGGTGGTCAGCTGGGCGCGTTCGGCCAGGTCGCCGGCGGCGAGCGCCTCACCGGCCAGGGCGGCCTCGATGACGAAGCCGAGGCAGGTCAGGTCGGTCACGTTGAGCCCGAGCCGCGCGGCGATGTCCTGCTGCCCGAACTGCGCGAGCGCGATCATCCGGTCCATCGCGTAGAGCGCCTGCTCGGGCGACGCCTGGGGGCGCGGCTTGCCCTTCACCCGGGATCTCCTTAGCATCTAAGTAACTTATCTCGTGAGATAAAACGTCTGTCGGGGTCGAGCCCCGGCGAACCCGTCCATCACACCAAAAGAGGAGACATGGGCGCACACGGCGAACACGACATGGGACACACCGTCGCGGGCTGGACCGGCTCCGTCGTCGTGATCCTCGGCTCCGCGGTCGCGGGCGTGGCCCTCGTGGCCGGCTCGGTCCCCGGCCTCTGGGCCGGCGGCCTGGTCGTCGCCCTCGGGGCGGTGGCCGCCTGGCTGCTCCACGTCGCCGGCCGGGGCAAGCCCACCGGCCCGCGCCCGCCCGGGCAGCGGCACTGGCGCACCCCCGACCCGGCCGGCCGGCACGGCCACCCCGACTGCCTCGGCTGCCGCCTCGCCGGCCGCCGGCCCGCCCGCGCGACGCTCCCCGCAGGCACCGCCGCCACCGCCGCGGCCCCGGCCGGCGACCGCTCCTGACCTTCCGCTTCAAGCCGCCTTTCCCGTACGGGTTTGAACCCCGGCCCCCGGGACTCGCCCCGGCCCGGCGGCCGCCCGCGGACCACCACCCACTACGGTGGAGGCCATGCCCGAAGCCGAGCGTGACCTCCCCTGCGGCCTGCACCTCTTCTGGGACGAGGCCGTCACCGCCTACGACTTCGGCCCCGGCCACCCGATGGACCCGACCCGGCTGGCCCTCACCATGCGCCTCGTCGAGGCCCTCGGACTGGCCACCGCGCCCGGCGTGACCGTCAAGGCGGCGCCCCCGGCCGGGGATTCGACGCTCCAGCTGGTGCACACCCGCGAGTACGTCGAGGCCGTCAAGCACGCCGCCGCCAACCCCGACCGGCACGACGTCCGGCACGGGCTCGGCACCGACGACAACTGGGCCTTCCCGGCGATCCATTCGGCCTCCGCCCTGATCGCGGGCCAGTCCGTCGCCGCCGCCGAGGCGGTCTGGCGCGGCGACGCCCCGCACGCCGTCAACTTCGCCGGCGGACTGCACCACGCCATGCCCGCCAAGGCCTCCGGCTTCTGCATCTACAACGACCCGGCGCTCGCCATCGCCCGCCTGCTCGAACTCGGCGCCGAGCGCGTCGCGTACGTCGACGTCGACGTCCACCACGGCGACGGCGTCCAGCAGGCCTTCTGGAACGACCCCCGGGTGCTCACGATCTCCCTCCACGAACACCCCGCCACGCTCTTCCCGCAGACCGGCTTCCCGACCGAGACCGGCGGCCCCGACGCCCCCGGCGGCGCCGCCAACCTGCCGCTCCCGGCCGGCACCGGCGACGCCGGCTGGCTGCGCGCCTTCCACGCCCTGGTGCCCGAACTCCTCGCCGCCTTCCGCCCGGACGTCCTGGTCACCCAGCACGGCGCGGACACCCACCTGGAGGACCCGCTCGCCCACCTCGCCGTCACCGTCGACGCCCAGCGGCTGATCGCCGAGGACCTGCACGACCTCGCCCACCGCCACGCCGGCGGCCGCTGGGTCGCCACCGGCGGGGGCGGCTACGCCGTCGTGGAGGTCGTCCCGCGGACCTGGACCCACCTCGTCGCCACCGCCGCCGGCCACCCCGTCGACCCGGCCACCGAGACCCCCGAACCGTGGCGCGCCGAGGTCTACCGCCGCACCCGCCGCCCCGCCCCGCTGCGCATGACCGACGGCGCCCGCCCGGTGTGGCGCGACTTCGACGCGGGATACGATCCGGCCGACCGCCTGGACCAGGCGATCCTCGCCAGCCGTCGCGCCGTCTTCCCCCACCACGGCCTGCTGGCCTGAAACCGGCGCCCCGGACGCCCCGCGCGGTGGCTGTGCGCACGCCCACTGCTACGAACCGCCGAGTGACTACGTACTGCAACAGGACTATCTCTCACCGTACGAGGACTGCGCTTCCCCCTCTTCCCACTGGTACCACCCATAACTACTCTGGGGATACACGTGTGCCGGTGGAGTCACCGGAGGGGAAGCCGGTGCCTTGCACACGGGTTAAGGGTCGGGTGATGGTCATGAGTTCCGGCGAACGCCCCCTGCAGGAAGTCGTCTTCCTGACCGTGGCGGAGGTTGCCGCGGTCATGCGGGTGTCCAAGATGACGGTGTACCGCCTGGTGCACAGCGGAGAGCTGCCGGCCATCCGGGTCGGACGGTCCTTCCGGGTGCCCCAGCAGGCGGTGCACGAGTACCTCAAGGAGTCCTACGTGCGGCTCGAAAGCGCGTAGGACGGGGCGCGCGGGTGCGGGGCTCACCGCGGTGGGCTCCGCACCCGTTTGCCACGGATTTCCCGCGTGTTCCCCGGCGGACGGGGGCGCGATTTACAGCCCCGGGCAACCGGACGGTAGGCTAGGCCCTCACGTCAGTCGTATGGACTCCGTCTCTCACGGACGAGAGTCTCAGTGAGCGAGGGTTGTTCCGTGGGCTCTGTCATCAAGAAGCGTCGCAAGCGTATGGCCAAGAAGAAGCACCGCAAGCTTCTGAAGCGCACGCGCGTTCAGCGTCGCAACAAGAAGTAAGCGCCCCCGGACGCGCCCTGCGCGCCGTGCGCTACCACCGCCCGCCCGGGCCCCTCGTGGGCTGGGCGGGCGGTGTCGTTTCACGGCCCGTCGCGGCGGCGCGGTACGGTGCACGCAGGCCGCTCGGGTCGAGGATTGGGGTGGAGCACTGTGGGCGTCGTCGTGCTCGTCACGGGTGTGGCCCGGCAGCTCGGGGCCCGCTTCGTCGCCGAGGTCCGCCGCCGGCCCGACGTCGACCTGGTGGTCGGCGTCGACGTGCAGCCGCCCGGTCGCCCGGTCGAGGACCCGGACGGTCCGGCCGCGCCCTACCGCTTCCACCAGCTCGACCTGCGCCGCCCGGCGGTCGCCCGGGTGATCGCCGAGCACGGGGTCGACACCGTCGTGCACCTCAGCGTCTCCGCCACCGGGCTGGGCTCCACCAACCGCTCCGCGGTGAAGGAGTCCAACGTGATCGGCACCATGCAGCTGCTGGGCGCCTGCCAGAAGGCGCCGGGCGTGCGGCGGCTGGTGGTGAAGTCGACCACCGGCGTCTACGGCTCGGCCCCGCGCGACCCGGCCGTGTTCACCGAACGGATCCAGCCGAAGAACCCGCCCGGCGGGGGCTTCGCCAAGGACGCCGCCGAGGTCGAGGGCTACGTCCGCGGCTTCGCCCGCCGCCGGCCCGACGTCGCGGTGACGGTGCTGCGCTTCGCCAACATCGTCGGCCCCGCCGCCGACACCCCGCTGAGCGAGTACTTCGCGCTGCCGGTGCTGCCGACCGTCCTCGGCTACGACCCGCGGCTCCAGTTCGTGCACGAGGACGACGCCGTCGCCGTGCTCTGCCGGGCCGCCGGCGAGCCCGCGCCGGGCACCGTCAACACCGGCACCTTCAACGTGGCGGGGGACGGCGTCCTGCTGCTCTCCCAGTGCGCCCGCCGGCTCGGCCGGCCCACCCTCCCGCTGCTGCTGCCCGCGGTCAGCTGGATGGCCGGCCTGGCCCGGCAGACCCGCCTGGTGGACGTCTCGGCCGAGCAGCTGCGGCTGCTCACCCACGGGCGCGTCGTGGACACCACCCGGCTGCGGGAGACCTTCGGCTACCGCCCGGCCTTCACCACCCCGGAGGCCTTCGCCGACTTCGCCGCCGCCCGGGGCCCCGGCCTCCTGCCGCCCGAACGGCTCGCCGCCGTCACCGACCGGCTGACCGGGCTGCTCGGCCCCGAAGCGGGCCCCGCCGACCGCGACCGCTCCGCCCGCGGCCGCACCGCCCGCGACCGCGCAGATCGCGACCGCACCGACCGCCCCACCCGACCGAGGAGCTGAACCCGCCATGAGTGCCGCAGCAGAGAACGCGCCGGGCGAGGCCAAGGTCATCCCGATCGAGTCCGCCCCCAGCTGGACCTCCCCGGACCCCGACCACCCGGCCCTCGCCGACCGGCTCGCCGGGGCCGTCGGCGGCGCGCTGTCCGGGCAGCTCGGCCCGGCCGCGACCCGGCTGTTCGGCAAGGGCTGGGAGGGCCGGGCCGCCGAGCGGCTGGCCTTCCTGCGCCGCCGCCTCACCGGCGACTACGAGGTGGACGAGTTCGGCTTCGACCAGGAGCTCACCGAGGAGGTCCTGCTCGGGCTGCTGCGCCCGCTGGCCGAGAAGTACTTCCGGATCGAGGTGCGCGGCGTCGAGCACATCCCGGCCGTGGGCGGCGCGCTGATCGTCGCCAACCACTCCGGGACGATCCCGCTGGACGCCCTGATGACCCAGGTCGCCATCCACGACCACCACCCGAACCACCGCCACCTGCGGATGCTCGCCGCGGACCTCGTGTTCGTGCTGCCGGGCGTCAACGAGCTGGCCCGCAAGGCCGGCCACACGCTCGCCTGCAACGAGGACGCCCAGGCGCTGCTGGAGCGCGGCGAGGTCGTCGGGGTGTGGCCGGAGGGCTTCAAGGGCATCGGCAAGCCGTTCGCCGAGCGGTACAAGCTCCAGCGCTTCGGGCGCGGCGGGTTCGTCTCCTCGGCGCTGCGGGCGGGGGTGCCGATCGTGCCGTGCTCGATCGTCGGGGCGGAGGAGACGTACCCGATGATCGGCAACCTGAAGACGCTGGCCCGGCTGCTGGGCCTGCCGTACGTGCCGATCACGCCGACGTTCCCGTGGCTGGGCCCGCTCGGCGCGGTGCCGCTGCCGACGAAGTGGACGATCCAGTTCGGCGAGCCGATCGCCACCGACGGGTACCCGGCCGAGGCGGCGGACGATCCGATGCTGGTCTTCGACCTGGCGGACGAGGTGCGGGAGACCATCCAGCACACGCTCTACAAGCTGCTGGTGCAGCGGCGCTCGGTGTTCTTCTAGCCGGTTCCCCTGGCGCTGTGGCCCCTTGCAGCGCTGTGGCTCTGTGGCTCTGTGGCTCTTCCGACGCCAGGACGACGGCCGAGGGCCCAGCGGGTTCGCCCCGCCGGGCCCTCGACCGTGGTGTGCCGGCCCGGTGCGTCAGCCGCCGAGGATCCGCAGCCCGGGCAGCAGCCCCGGGATGAGCGGGGGCACGTCGACGCCCTGCTGCTGGCCGCCGGTGGCGGCGCTGGGCGTGGCGGTCGGCTGCTGCTGCGACTGGCCGCCGGGCGCCGCGTCGGTGCTGGGCGAGGGCTGCTGCTTGGCGCCGGTGAGCCCGTTGGTGAGGTTGCCCACCAGCCCGTTGACGGCGTCGGGAGCGCTGGTGGGCAGGTTCCCGGTCAGGCCGTTGCCCTTGGCGCCGGTGCCGCCGGGCAGGAGCGTCCCGGCGCCGGCCGAGGGGTGCTCGGTGCCGCCGGGCCGGTTGCCGCCGGCCGTGCCGGTGCTGCCGCCCTGGGCGGGTGCGCCCGGTGCGGTGCCGGTGGCGCCCGACGGCGCCGGGCCGGTGCCACCGGGGTTCGGTCCGGCGGTGTCGCCGCCCGCTCCCGCGTCGGCCGGTGCACCGCCGGGGGCGGTGGGCTGGGCCAGGCGCAGGGGCGCGACGTCCTCGCTTATGTCGTCGAAGAGCTGGTTCACCAGGTGGGCCTGCGGCGTGAGTTGGGAGGGCAGTCGCCCCTCCAGCTCGGTCCAGCGACCGTCCTCGTCGTGGGCGAAGCCGGCCAGTGTCCGCATCGGGTCGAGCGAGCCGTTGCTCCGGTAGACCGAGCGCAGCAGGTCGCGGCCCTTGATGGCGTCGGCGTGCATGTCGTCCAGTGCGCGGCGGACCTGGTCGACGGTGCCCGGGCTGAGTGCGCCCGCCCCGTCGGTGCGGCCCACCAGGCTCTTGGCCTCCTTGAGCCGGGTCGCGGCGTTGTCGAGGAGCAGTTCGCCGCGCTCGGAGTCGGAGCCCGCCAGGTCGAGCCGGAGTCCTTCGAGGCCGCGCTTCATGCCGTACAGCGTGTCCCCCCGGGAGGGCACTGGTGCTGGCGGCGGCGGCGCCCGCGAGGCTGCCGACGGCGAGGCCGGCGACGAGGCCGCCGATCGCGAAGCGGCGGCTCCAGCGGCCGCGCGGGGCCGTTCGGACCGCGCGGTGCCGACGCTGGCGGGGCACCGCGGCGCCCGGTCCGCCGGCGAAGGCCTGCTCGAACGCGGCCATCAGCTGGGCGCGTTGGACGGTCCGTACCTCCGGGTCGAGTGCCGGGCCGGGCAGTGTGCCCAACGCGCCCGCCAGGCCGACCAGTTCGGCCATCGCGGCGGAACTCTGGCCAGTGGTAGCGGTGTTGGCCGATTCGGCGTCGGCCGTGCCGCCTTGCTCTGCCTGGTGGGCCTCCAGCGCCTCGGCGAAGGCCTTCGCCCGTCGGTGCTCCAGCACGTTTGCC
Organism: Kitasatospora sp. NPDC059408; assembly: GCF_042751525.1. Taxonomy (NCBI): domain Bacteria; kingdom Bacillati; phylum Actinomycetota; class Actinomycetes; order Kitasatosporales; family Streptomycetaceae; genus Kitasatospora; species Kitasatospora sp. NPDC059408. The sequence goes on along the minus strand of NZ_JBHYWI010000034.1, from coordinate 16,727 downwards.
GTCACGGGCCACACCTCCCTTCGTCGTTGTCGACACCCCGGCCTGCCGGACGGTTGCCCCGGCGGGCCAAAGCCACTCCATCGGGTGACGGGTCGCAATTCGGCTTGACCGTACGCGTGGTGGCGGCTTGCACATTGGCCAACGAGCGGTGCGGGTGGTCGGTTACGCACGACTGATCATCGGACCGACCGTTCACCCGGACGTGTCGGTCCGCCACCGGTGGTGACGGACCGACGGCTCGGGCCCGGTGGGGTATCTCCCCGTCGGCGCCGCACGCGGCCGCCGCTGCCCGCACGGCCGTGCGCCTCATCGCGCGTCGGGCGGGAGCAGGCGGGCCAGGGTGCGGACGGCCCGGTACTGCAGCGTCTTGATGGCGCCCTCGTTCTTGCCCATGATCCGCGCCGTCTCGGCCACCGAGAGCCCTTGCAGGAAGCGGAGCGTGACGCACTCCTGCTGCTGCGGGTTGAGCCGGCGTACCGCGTCGAGCAGGGCCGCGTTGGAGAGCGACTCCAGGACCGACTCCTCCGGGCTGCGCTCGCACTCGTTGGAGTCGAGCATCTCGCCGGTGGTGACCTCCAGCCGGAAGCGGCTGGACTTGAAGTGGTCGGCGACCAGGTTGCGGGCGATCGTCACGAGCCAGGCGCCGAAGTCGCGGCCCTGCCAGGTGAAGGTGCCGATCCGGCGCAGGGCGCGCAGGAACGTCTCGCTGGTGAGGTCCTCGGCGGTGGCCCGGCTGCCGACCCGGTAGTAGATGTACCGGTAGACGGTGTCCGAGTAGTGGTCGTAGAGGCGCCCGAAGGCCTCGCTCTCGCCGGCCTGGGCCCGCTCGACCAGCTCCATGATCGGGTTGTGCTCGGTCTCGTAGCCCGGGGTGGGCGCGGTGCGCGTCCGGCTGCGGCCGACGCCGGTGGTGCCGGTGCGGCCGCGGGAGCCGGTGCCGGCCGAGCCGGCCGCGGTGGTGCGCAGCGCGAGCCCGGGGGCCGGCTGGGGCCCGAGCGCCGCCCCGGCCGGGACGAGCTGGGGCGAGACGGTGAGCTGGCTGAGGAGCAGGCTGCGCAGCAGGTCGAGGCCGGTGGAGATCTGCCGGGTGGTGACCGGGCGACCGCGGAGGCCGGTGCGGGGGCGCAGGGGCGCGGACGACGGGCGGGAGGGTGCAGGCGCGTCGTTCCGGACGGGTGGGTACACGGGACTCCCAGAGGCAGAACTGTGGACGGATCACCTCCGCCTGCGCGGAGAGCACGCCACCATGGCCCGTTCGGACGGGGCGGTCGGGTGACGCGCATCCAGGAGAGAATAACGCTTTGTGCAATGACAGCTACACCGTGTGGTCGAAGTGGTCGCTTGGGATCCATTTCGCGTGCATATTCGGCTGACACTGACCGATCGTGTCACCGTTCATCCGGCCCAACGTGACCGAACGAGCGCTCAGGGTGACCAATTCGGCGGTCCGGTGGGCGGTTTCCCTGCCTTGGGGCTCGGTAATCGCCGACTTTCCCGGTCTGGCGAACGATCAGAACCGGTCAGCGGGTATCAGGTTCGAGCAACGGGGTCGGACGGCCCTGCCGTGGACCGGAGTTCGCCCGTACGAGGGGCCAGGTCAGCGGCCCTGTTGACGTCTGGTCACCCGTGAAGGGGAAGGCCGTGCGAGGGAGTTCGGAGCGGCTCCGACGGCAACTCGCGCGCGTCGGGGAGTGGTGGAACGTGCGCGGGATCACGCGCGGCGGCGCCGCCGGTGCAGCGCGACCCCGGCGGCCGTCGCGCCCGCGAGCACGCCGAGCGCGGCCGCGGCCGGCAACCCGATCCTGGCCGCCTTCCGCCCGGTGCGGAAGTCCCGCACCCGCCAGCCCTGGGCGCGCGCGTGCCGGCGCAGCGCGCCGTCCGGGTTCACCACGTACGGGTGGCCGACCAGGGAGAGCATCGGGATGTCGTTGGCCGAGTCGCTGTACGCGGCGCAGCGGTCGAGGTCGAGCCGCTCGCGTCTGGCGAGCGCGGAGACCGCGGCGGCCTTGGCGGGGCCGTGCAGCAGCTCGCCGACCAGCCGGCCGGTGTAGAGCCCGTCGCGGGCCTCGGCGACGGTGCCGAGCGCTCCGGTCATGCCGAGCCGCCGGGCGATCACCCGGGCCACCTCCAGCGGGGCGGCGGTGACCAGCCAGACCCGCTGGCCGGCGTCGAGGTGCATCTGGACCAGGGCGCGGGTGCCGGGCCAGATCTTGTCGGCGACGACGTCCTCGAAGACCTCCTCGCAGAGCGCCTCCAGCTCGGCGGTGGCCTTGCCGGCGACGAGGCCGAGCGCGGTGTGCTGGGCGTCCGAGATGTGGTCCGGGTCCTCGGCGCCGTGCAGCCGGAACCAGGCCTGCTGCCAGGCGAAGCGGGCGATGTCGCGGCGGGTGAGGAAGCCGTGGCGGTACAGGCCGACGCCGAGGTAGAAGATCGCGGCGCCGCGCAGGATGGTGTTGTCGCAGTCGAAGAAGGCGGCGGCGTGCGGGTCCCCGGGCTCGGGGGTGTGGTTGCCGGCGGGTGCCTTGGGGGCCTTCCCGGGCCTGCCGGGGGCCGTGCCAGTGGCCGTGGCGGGTGCGCCGGGGGTGTCGGCGGCGGTGTCCGCGAGGGCTCCGGCCGGCTCGGGCTCGGCGCGCAGGGCGGCCTCCGCCGCCTCGGCCGCGGCCTCGCCCGCGAGGGCGGTCAGCTCGGTGGTGGGGCGCCTTGCGCGGGTGAGCCTTCGGAGCACGGCCATGTCATCGAGCATAGCCAGCCGGGCGCGCAGCGGCCGTGACGGCGGCGTGCCCGTGCGGTGAACAGAGCGCTGCGCGGCCGGGCGCGGGGCCGCCGCGGGCGGGGCGGACAATGGCCGGGTGAGCCCACTGCTGCGACGTGACAAGAGCCCGAAGCCGTCCCCGGCGGACCGTACCGTGACCCTGGTCGGCAAGCCCGGGTGCCACCTGTGCGACGACGCCCGGGAGGTGATCGTCCGGGTGACGGGGGAGCTGGGCGCGGCCTTCGAGGAGAAGGACATCACCCAGGACGAGGAGCTGTACCGGCTGTACTGGGAGCAGATCCCGGTGACGCTGATCGACGGCCGCCAGCACGACTTCTGGCGGGTGGACGAGCGCCGCCTGCGCGCCGCGCTGGGCGGCTGACCCCCCTCCGCCGTCTTTTCCCGGGCTCCGGCCGTCCCCCCCCCCGCCGACCGGCGGGGGCGAGTCGCCGAATCGTTGCCAAACCCACTCCGAACCGGCGATGTCGGAGCGTGTTCGTCGGCTTACGATCGAACTCGTTTGCGCCCGTGGGGGGCTGAGCACACGAGGAGTGCCGCCATGCTTCCCGGTCCCACCCCCGCGCCCTCCGAAGCCCCGGACGGTGCCGGGGCCCAGGGCTTCGCCGTGGTGGACGTGGAGGCGACCGGCCGCAGCCCGTGGCGGCACCGGGTGGTCGAGATCGCGGTGGTCCTGCTGGACGGCGAGCTGCGCCCGGAGGGCGAGTTCGCGACCCTGCTCGACCCGCTGGGCCCGGTCGGCCCGACCCACGTGCACCGCATAAGCCAGGCGGACGTCGAGGGCGCCCCGCGCTTCCGGGAGATCGCGCCGCGGCTGCTGGAGCTGCTGGCCGGCCGGGTGCTGGTGGGGCACCACGTGAGCTGCGACCACGCCTTCCTGGACCGTGAGTTCGCCCGCATCGGCGTGCCGCTGCCGCCCGTCCCGCTGCTGTGCACGATGCGGCTGGCCCGCGCGCTCCTGCCGGAGGCCCGCGGCCACGGCCTGGCGGCCTGCGTGGAGGCGGCCGGCCTCGGCTGGTACCCGGCGCACACCGCGCTCGGCGACGCCCGGGTGACCGCCGAGCTGCTGCGCCACTGCGTGGGCGTCCCGGGCGGCCCGCCGGACGACCTGGCGCCGGACGACCTGGCGGGGGCGCTGCGCGAGGCGGCCCTGGTGCCGTGGCCGCGGCTGGGCCGGGCCCGTTCCCGCCCGTCCGGGGCGGCCGTCCCGCTGCTGCGCCGGGAGGCGCCGTACGGCCCGTGGCTGCCCGGGGTACCGGCCCCGGCCGTGGTCCTGACGGACTGCGGTGCTATGGGTTCGACGGCGTGATGCGCATCACTGTGCGGGGACAAATCGGACACCATCTTTGTGCACACGTTCACAAACGCATAGCCTGGCTGCCAAAGCCCAGCTTCACCCACAGGAGCACCGTGGCAATCGGCCGATCACCACAGAGCAGTTCGCAGACGCCCGACCAGGGCGCCGCGCGCCGACCCTCGCGTGCCCGGGGCATCCCGGAGGCGACCGTCGCCCGCCTGCCCCTCTACCTGCGGGCCCTCACCGCGCTCTCGGAGCGCTCGGTGCCGACCGTCTCCTCCGAGGAGCTGGCCGCCGCGGCCGGGGTCAACTCCGCCAAGCTGCGCAAGGACTTCTCCTACCTCGGCTCCTACGGCACCCGCGGTGTCGGCTACGACGTCGAGTACCTCGTCTACCAGATCTCCCGCGAGCTCGGCCTGACCCAGGACTGGCCGGTCGTCATCGTCGGCATCGGGAACCTCGGCCACGCCCTCGCGAACTACGGCGGCTTCGCCTCCCGCGGTTTCCGGGTCGCCGCCCTGCTGGACGCCGACCCGAACGTCGTCGGTTCCACGGCGGCCGGGCTGCCGGTGCGCCACATGGACGAGCTGGAGTCGATCGTCGAGAGCCAGCACGTCTCGATCGGTGTCATCACCACCCCGCCCGGTGCCGCCCAGCAGGTCTGCGACCGCCTGGTCGAGGCCGGCGTCACCAGCATCCTCAACTTCGCCCCGACCGTGCTGACCGTCCCGGACGGCGTGGACGTGCGCAAGGTGGACCTCTCCATCGAGCTGCAGATCCTGGCCTTCCACGAGCAGCGCAAGGCCGGCGAGGAGCCCGACCGCACCGAGTCGGTGCTGGACCGCGCCCCCGGCCCGGTCCGCGCCGCGGCCGCCAAGCTGCGCCGCGCGGCCGGCGGCAACGGCAAGGGCCGCGCCGAGACCACCGCCAAGGACCAGGCCGAGCAGGCCAAGGGCAAGCCGGCCAAGGGCGGCGAGGGCGATCTGTCCGCGGTGATGCCCGCATGAACACGAAGATCTGTGGGGGGCGGGCGTGAGTCTTCTCGTCGTAGGACTGAGCCACCGGACGGCCCCGGTCGGCGTGCTGGAGCGCGCCGCGCTGACCGGTGACGCGCCGACCCGGCTGCTGCACGACGCCGCGGCCACCGCGACCGTCGCCGAGGCCGCGCTGCTCAACACCTGCAACCGGATCGAGCTGTACGCGGACGTCGACAAGTTCCACGCCGGCGTCGCCGAGCTGTCCCTGCTCCTGGCCCACCACAGCGGCGTGGACCTGGAGGAGCTGACCCCCCACCTCTACGTCCACTACGAGGACCGCGCCGTCCACCACCTCTTCTCGGTGGCCTGCGGCCTGGACTCGATGGTCGTCGGCGAGGGCCAGATCCTCGGCCAGCTGCGCGACGCGCTCGCCAAGGCCCAGGAGGAGCACACCGCCGGGCGCGACCTGAACGAGCTGTTCCAGCAGGCGCTGCGGGTCGGCAAGCGGGCGCACAGCGAGACCGGCATCGACAAGGCCGGCCAGTCGCTGGTGACCTTCGGCCTGGAGCAGGTCGCGGCCGGCGCGGGCGAGATCGCCGGCAAGCGGGCCCTGGTGGTCGGCGCCGGCTCGATGAGCTCGCTGGCCGCCGCGACCCTGGTCCGCTCCGGCGTCACCGACCTGCTGGTCGCCAACCGGACGCCCGCGCGCGCCGAGCGCCTGGTCGAGATCCTCGGCCCGGGCGTGGCCCGCACCCTCGACCTGGCCAAGGTGCCGCAGGCGCTGGCCGACGTCGACCTGGTGATCTCCTGCACCGGCGCGGCCGGCGTGGTGATCCGCGCCGAGGACGTCGCCGCCGCGGTCGCCCTGCGCCGGGCCGAGCAGCCGCTCGCCCTGCTGGACCTCGCGATGCCGCGCGACGTCGACCACGCGGTGCACGAGCTGCCCGGCGCCCTGCTGGTCGACCTGGAGAGCCTCTCGCACGCGCACGCCGCCAGCCCCGGCGCGGGCGACGTGGACGCCGTCACCCGGATCGTCGCGGACGAGGTCACCGCGTTCGGCGCCGCCCAGCGGGCCGCCCGGATCGCGCCGACCGTCGTCGCGCTGCGGTCGATGGCCTCCGACGTCGTCGCCGCCGAACTCGGCCGGCTGGACTCCCGGCTGCCCGACCTGGACGAGCGCTCGCGCGCCGAGATCACCCAGACCGTCCGGCGGGTCGTCGACAAGCTCCTGCACGCACCCACCGTGCGGGTCAAGCAACTCGCCGCCGAGCCCGGCGGCGCCTCCTACGCGGACGCCCTGCGCGAACTGTTCGACCTCGACCCGGCGGCCGTGCACGCCGTGTCGGGCACGCCCGTCGGCGGCCGGCCCCAGCCCTCGGGCGGGAGCGCCGGATGAACCGTCAGCCATCCCACGAGTACCACCGGGACGATCACCTCATGAATGGTCAACCGATCACGGAGCAGGCTCCGGCCGCCCCCGCCCTGCGGCTCGGCACCCGGCGCAGCGCGCTCGCCATGGCCCAGTCGGGCATGGTCGCCCGCGAGGTGACCAGGCTCACCGGGCGCGCCGTCGAGCTGGTCGAGATCACCACCTACGGCGACACCTCGCGCGAGGCGCTGGCCCAGATCGGCGGCACCGGCGTGTTCGTCTCCGCGCTGCGCGACGCGCTGCTGGAGGGCCGGATCGACTTCGCCGTGCACTCGCTGAAGGACCTGCCCACCGCCGCCCCCGAGGGCCTGGTGCTGGCCGCCGTCCCCGAGCGCGAGGACGTCCGCGACGCCCTGGTCGCCCGCGAGGGCCTGGCCCTGGACGAGCTGGTGGAGAAGCTGGCCGGCGCCGGCCGCCCGGCCCGGATCGGCACCGGCTCCCCGCGCCGGATGGCCCAGCTGAACGCCTGGGCCGCCGCCCGCGGCGCCGCCCTGGAGACCGTCGCGATCCGCGGCAACGTGGACACCCGGATCGGCTACGTCACCAAGGGCGAGCTGGACGCCGTGGTGCTCGCCACCGCGGGCCTGAACCGGCTCGGCCGCAGCGCCGAGATCTCCCAGCACCTCGACCCCGAGCTGATGATCCCGGCCCCCGGCCAGGGCGCGCTCGCCATCGAGTGCACCAGCGCCGACACTGACCTCGCCGCCGCGCTCGCCGCCCTCGACCACGCCCCCACGCGGGTCGAGGTGGCCGCCGAGCGGGCGCTGCTGGCCGCCCTGGAGGCCGGCTGCTCGGCGCCGGTGGCCGGGCTGGCCACCTGGGGCCGGCCGAACGAACTGCGGCTGGAGGGCGTGGTCGGCACCACCGACGGCGCCACCCTGCTGAAGATGTCCGCCAACGGTCCGATCGTCCTCGACGAGACCGCCGAGCAGCAGGCGACGGCCCTCGGCCGCGCGCTGGCCGCCCGGCTGCTCGACGCGGGCGCGGCCGCCCTGATGGGGGAGCGAGCCCGATGAGCGAGCGAAGCGAGCGAATCATGAAGAGTTGCGCGTTTCGCGAAGAGACCGCCGAGCGCAGCGAGGTGGGCGCATGAGCCCCACCGCCGCCACCGACATCCCGTTCCCGGGCGGCCAGTCCGCCACCGGACGGTGCACCTTCCTGGGCGCGGGCCCCGGGGACCCGGGGCTGCTGACCCTGCGCGCGGTCGAGGTGCTGTCCTCGGCCGACGTCCTGGTCGCCGATCCGCTGACCGCCGCCGCCGTGCGCAGCCACTGCCCGGCCGGCGTGCAGGTGCACACCCCCGGCGCCGAGGGCGTCGAGCTCGACCTGGCCAAGCTGGTCGCCGAGGCCGTGCGGGCCGGCAAGCACGTGGTCCGCACCGTCGACGGCGACCCGGGCCTGGACGGCTGCGCCGCCGAGGAGATGCTCAGTTGCGCGGGCGACGGGATCGCCTTCGAGGTGATCCCGGGCGTCGCCCAGTCGGTCGGCGTGCCGGCCTACGCGGGCGTCCCGCTGCGCGGCTCCGCCGGTGCGGACGTGCGCTTCGTCGACGGCGCGGCGCTGCTGGCCGGCGGCCCCGTCGACCTGGGCGCGCCGGAGACCACCCTGGTGGTCCGCACGACGCTGGGCCAGCTGCCCGCGACCGCCGCCGCGTTGGTCTCCAACGGCCGCAAGCCGGAGGCGGCGCTGAGCGCGACGCTGTCCGGCACCACCACGCGCCAGCGCACCTTCACCTCGACCCTGTCCGGCATCGCGGCCGACCTGAAGGCCGCCCGGGTGCTGCCCTCGCCGGTCTCGGCCCCGGTCGACCCGGCCACCTCGGTGATAGCCGTGGTGGGCGAGCAGGTCGCCCACCGCGCCTCGCACTCGTGGTTCGAGACCAAGCCGCTGTTCGGCTGGAACGTCCTCGTGCCGCGCACCAAGGAGCAGGCCCACGGCCTGTCCGAGCAGCTGCGCTCGTACGGCGCGGTGCCGCAGGAGGTGCCGACCATCGCGGTCGAGCCGCCGCGCACCCCGCAGCAGATGGAACGGGCCATCAAGGGCCTGGTGACCGGCCGCTACGAGTGGATCGCGTTCACCTCGGTGAACGCCGTCCGCGCGGTCCGGGAGAAGTTCGAGGAGTACGGCCTGGACGCCCGCGCGTTCGCCGGCATCAAGGTCGCGGCGGTCGGCGAGACCACCGCGCAGGCCCTGGTGGACTTCGGCGTGAAGCCGGACCTGGTGCCCTCCGGCGAGCAGTCCGCGGCCGGCCTGCTGGAGGACTGGCCGCCCTACGACCCGGTGTTCGACCCGATCGACCGGGTGCTGCTGCCGCGCGCCGACATCGCCACCGAGACCCTGGTGGCCGGCCTGGTCGAGCTCGGCTGGGAGGTCGACGACGTGACGGCGTACCGCACGGTGCGCGCCTCGCCGCCGCCGGCCGAGACCCGCGAGGCGATCAAGGGCGGCGGCTTCGACGCGGTGCTCTTCACCTCGTCCTCGACCGTGCGCAACCTGGTCGGCATCGCCGGCAAGCCGCACAACGTCACCGTCATCGCCTGCATCGGCCCGGCCACCGCGAAGACCGCCGAGGAGCACGGCCTGCGGGTCGACGTGATGGCCCCGGCCCCGTCGGCGGCCGCGCTGGCCCAGGCGCTGGCAGACTTCGGGGCCAAGCGCCGCGACACCGCGACCGCTGCCGGTGAGCCGGTCTACCGGCCCAGCGAGCGCCGCCCGGGCTCGCGCCGCAAGGCCCGCTGACCCCTGTCCGGGACCCGGGGGCGGCGATCCCGTCGCCCCCGGAGCTGCACCACCGTTCGGAGAGAGAAGCCGTGTCCGCTGAATTCCCGTACGTTCGCCCCCGCCGGCTGCGCCAGAGCCCGGCGATGCGCCGTCTGGTCGCCGAGACCCGGCTGCACCCGGCGGAGCTGATCCTGCCGCTGTTCGTCCGCGAGGGCGTCAGCGAGCCCGTCCCGGTCGGCTCGATGCCGGGCGTCGTCCAGCACACCCGGGACACCCTGCGCAAGGCCGTGGTCGAGGCCGCCGAGGCCGGGGTCGGCGGCGTCATGCTGTTCGGCGTCCCGCTCGTGCAGGACGCGATCGGCAGCGAGGGCACCAACCCGGACGGCATCCTCCAGCAGGCGATCCGGGACGTCGTCTCCGAGGTCGGCGACTCCCTGGTGGTCATGTCCGACCTGTGCCTGGACGAGTACACCGACCACGGCCACTGCGGCGTGCTGGCCGCCGACGGCAGCGTGGACAACGACGCCACCCTGGAGCGCTACGCCGAGATGGCCCGGGTCCAGGCCGACGCGGGCGTCCACCTGGTCGGCCCGTCCGGCATGATGGACGGCCAGATCGGCGTCGTCCGCCGGGCGCTGGACGAGGCCGGGCACCAGGACACCGGCATCCTCGCCTACACCGCCAAGTACGCCTCGGCCTTCTTCGGCCCGTTCCGCGAGGCGGTCGGCTCCTCGCTCAAGGGCGACCGCAAGGCCTACCAGCAGGACCCGGCCAACGCCCGCGAGTCGCTGCGCGAGCTGGAGCAGGACCTCGCCGAGGGCGCGGACATGGTGATGGTCAAGCCGGCCATGGCCTACCTGGACATCCTGCGCCAGGTCGCCGACGCCTCGCCGGTGCCGGTCGCCGCGTACCAGGTGTCCGGGGAGTACGCGATGGTCGAGGCCGCGGCGGCGAACGGCTGGATCGACCGGGAGCGGATGATCATGGAGACGCTCACCTCGATCCGCCGGGCCGGCGCCCAGCAGATCCTCACCTACTGGGCGGTCGAGGCCGCCGCGATGCTCAAGTAGCCGTCGTTACCCGCCCGATCGCCTCCGGGCGCGCCCTTCGGCTCGGGGCGGGGACGGCGGAAGGCCGGGCCCCCTCCCCACGAGGAGGGGGCCCGGCCTTCCGCCGTACGGCCTACCGGAAGTCGTGGATGTGGGCGAAGCCCTCCACGCCGCCGGCCACGTCCTTGGCGGTGGCGGCGCCCCAGCCCTCGCCACCGGTGACGATGTGCGAGGTGTGGGCGACGGCGGCCCACTGGTCGGCCGCGAACACCGGGTCGGCGGAGCCGACGAACTCGCCGCCCCCAGCCAGGCCGACGTGCGCGAACGCCGGGGTGGCGGCACCCGCGAGCGCGAGCGCGGCGGTGGCGGTCAGCGCGACCTTGGCCAGCTTGCTCTTCATGGTTCTGCCCTCTCTTCGGGAGCGCCTCGGCCGGCGCTCTGCCTGTGACACGTGATCACTTCCGGCCGTCCGGCCCGCCGCCCCACGCGCCGGACCGGACGGCCGTTCACCCGGCCGGGCGCGCGCCCGCCGGACACCTCGTCCGTACAGCCCGGAGGGCCCGGGGAGACCAACCTCCCCGGGCCCTCCGTCCGTGCCGTGCCCCTTGATCAGCCGATCAGGTGCGAGACACCCGCGTCGCCCGAGGACTGGGTGTTCTGGCCGACGTTGCAGATCTGCTTCGGGGTGCTGTTCAGGACCGGCACCTCGACCGGAACCGCGACGCCGACGACGGCGACGGCGATGTTGTGGACCTCCGGCAGGCAGATGTTGGCGTTGTCCAGGGTGTGGAAGTTCGGGCTGGCGTTGCCGTGGGTGCCGGTCTGGTTGGTGCCGCCGTTGCCCTGGACCGAGGTGGCGGCGCCGTCCGAGTCGACGATGGCGGAGGCCGAGCCGGCGGACATCGCGATGGCGGCGGCGGCCAGGCCGGCAGCGGTGAGGGACTTCTTGATCATTTCCGGTTTTCCTCTCGAGGGGTGAATCGGGGAGCGATTCGAAGGGATGGTTCAGGGGGCCTGCCCGGGAGCTGCAGGCGGTACGGCTCGGACGGTTCGTCAGCCGACCAGGTGCGAGACGCCGGCGTCGCCGTGGCTCTGGGTGCCCTGGCCCTGGGTGCAGTACTGCTTGCCACCGCTGTTGGCGATCGGGACCTCGACGGGGACGGCCACACCGAGAACGCCGACGGCGATGTTGTGGATCTCGGGGAGGCAGACGTTCGCGTTGTCCAGGAAGTGGAAGTTCGGGCTGTTGTTCCCGACGGTGCCGGTGAAGTTGGTGCCGCCGTTGCCCTCGATGGAGGCGGCGGCGCCGTCCGCGTCACCGATGGCGGTGGCCGGCGCGGCGGCGGCGGCCAGCGCGGCGACGGCCAGGCCGGCGGCGGCGAAGGACTTCTGGATCATGGGGAGATCCCTCTCTGAAAAGCTCTTTGGTTTCCGTGCGTACAACGCGTAGAACGCTCAGACCCGGTCTGCAGTCACTGACGTCCAGATCAAAGAATGACGGCACGGAAGGTTACGGGGATTTTTGAAAAGAGTCCGGGAGGCGCGTCCGGGAGTGGTTTCCGGTCGGATTATTAGGCCGAATCGGTTAACCGCCGCAATCGGTACTCCCGCTCACTCGTTGAGGCAGATTGCTTTACGGCTGCGGTACTCGGGTAGCGCGGCCGTACCCCCTCGGAAGATCTCCAGTACGGACAGGCAGAACGGTGAAAAGCATGAAGTTCTCCAAGCGGGCCGGCGCGATGCTGCTGGCGGTCGGTGCGGGCGTGCTCGCCTCCCAGGGGGCGGCCTCCGCCGCCCCCATGAGCCCCGACCAGGTCGGAGCGCTGGAGGACAAGCTGGCCACCCAGCAGGTCCCCGCGGACATCCCGCTCGCCCCGCTGGACAGCCACCTCACCGCGGGCATCCCCACCTCGCTGGTCATGCCGCCGGCGCCGGGGCGGACCACCAGCACCAGCACCGAGCTGCTCCCCGACCGCCTCGTCCCCGAGCTGCGCACCGGCAAGGTGGGCCCGAGCGCCAAGGCCGAGCTGCCCGTCCCGCTGGTGGACCAGAGCACCGACCTCGGCAAGGTGCTGCTGGACGCCCCCGCGGCGCCGCTGCGCGCCGACACCCCGGGCCTCGCCCTCGGCAAGCCGCTCTCGCTCGCCCAGGACGGCAGGGGCCAGCTGGCCGGCGGTCACCTGAAGGTCGACGAGGTGGACCCGCGGCTGGTCACCGGCGCCGTCCAGGCGGTGCCGGGCGCCACGGCGACCCTCGGCAACGAGGATCACCGCCTCTCGGTCACCGACGAGGTGAACGACCTGGCCACGACCACCGCGGCCACCACGACCGGCGTCGTGCAGGAGACCGGGCTGACGGACCTCGCGCAGCTCTGAGTCCTCCGCGCACATGCGAGAGCCCGGCACCCCGCCTCGTACGGGTGCCGGGCTCTCGCGTGTGCGCGGGCCTCAGCCCGGCAGGACGCCGGTCAGTCCGCCGACCAGCGGGAGGTCCTTGGCGCCGCCCCCGGCGCTCAGCGGACCGGTCAGCGTACCGGTGCCGACCGGCGCGAGGCCCTGGTCGGGCTGCACGGTCGCGCCGTTGTTGAGCACGTCGGCCGAGGAGTTCGCCCACGGGTCCAGGCGCAGGCTCTTGATCGGCGCGATGCCGTAGCCGAGCCCGGAGGTCGTCCCGTTCAGCGCCTGGCCGACGTCCGTCTTCGTCAGCGTGGCCGGGCCGGCCTCCGGGACCGGGTGCGGGGCGGTGGCGGCCTGCGCGGAGCCCGCGCCGAGCAGCACCGCGGCGCCGACGGCGGCGGCCAGTCCGGCCCCGCCCTTCTTCGAAACCATGCGGATCACCCTTCGGTGGATCGGGATCCGGTCGGCCGGCGGCCGGCCGGGAGCAGGGGGCCGTCCGGAGATGCCGAACTGCCCCCCGGCCGGTCGGTCGGGGGGCAGTTCGGCCGGAACGCGTGCCGACCGGAGGATCAGCAGTCGTCCGCGTCGTGGTGCGGGTGCATGTCCACGTTGGCGCAGCTGTTGCCGAAGGCCGGGTTCAGCAGGCCGACCACGTTGATGGAGTTGCCGCACAGGTTGATCGGCACGTGCACCGGGACCTGGATCTGGTTGCCGGAACCGACGCCGGGGGAGCCGGCGGCCACGCCCTCGGCGCCCGAGCTGGCGGCGGCGGAGCCGGCCGCGCCGAGCACCAGGCCGGCGGCGGCGGCGGAGAGGACGGCGACCTTCTTCACGTTCTGCATGGGGGTTGATCTCCTCGATCACACACGGGTGGAGCGTGCCGCGCCCCGTCGCGGGGCGCGGCACGGACTCGGTGAATCAGCTGTCGCCGGGGCGGCGACCGCGGGTTCAGCCGACGTTGGCGCAGCTGTTGCCGAAGGCCGGGTTCAGCAGGCCGATGACGTTGACGGTGTTGCCGCAGACGTTCAGCGGGATGTGGATCGGCACCTGGATCTGGTTGCCGGAGAGCACGCCGGGGGAGCCGGCGGCCACGCCCTGGGCGCCGGAGCTGGCGAACGCGCCGCCGGCCGCACCGAGGACCAGACCGGTGGTGGCCAGCGTCAGGACGGCGGCCTTCTTGAGGTTGCGCATGTTATTTCCTCCGTTTTCTGCCCGACGGATCGCGAATGTCGGGAGCCGGGCGAGCAGGAATGCTCGCCCGCTGGCTTCTGGGATTGCCGTGGTTTGTCACTCCGTCGGCGCACACCGGCGTGTTCCGCCCATGGCTCGGGCGTGGCCGCGGTGGCCGCTTCTCGGCGCCTCGCGGACGGTTTCCCGCACGGCCGGGATAAGGTCCGGGGCAAGGCGCGACCAGGAGGAATTCCCGGTCAGGCGTTGAGGCAGTGATTGCCGAACGCCGGGTTCAGGAGGCCCGCCACGTCGACCGAGTTGCCGCACACGTCGAGCGGGATGTGCACGGGGACCTCCACCGAGTTGCCCGAGACCACGCCGGCGGAGCCGGCCGCGACACCCTCGGCGGTCGCGCCGTGCAGGTGGTGGGCGGACGCGACGCCGGCACCGGCGGCGAGCAGGGCGGCGGTGGCCGCGGTGCCGGCGACGCCGTGGGCTAGCTTGCGCATGGGCGGTACTCGATTCGTGTAGGGGCCTGAGTGGAGCGTGTTCCGCCAGGGAGAACGAGGCAGGGCGCGAGGGGAAACGGTCCGGTCCGGTGATCACCCGAATGCCGGGTACCGCCACCGTTGCGCCACACGGGTGACATGGCGTGTGCGCTCGCAACCGCTCCCGACGGGCCTCGTTCTAGTTGTCGCACTCCCCGTGCATCTCTGTTGAACAGTCAGGAGGCTCGTATGAGCATCAAGAAGACGGCTGCCGTCGGTGCCGCCGTGGTGGGTATCGTCGCCGCGGGCGCGGGCTCCGCGATGGCCAGCTCGGGCGCCGAGGGCGTCGCCGCGGGTTCCCCCGGTGTCATCTCCGGCAACCAGATCCAGATCCCGGTGCACATCCCGGTCAACCTGTGCGGCAACTCGGTCGACGTCATCGGTGCGCTGAACCCTGCGTTCGGCAACCACTGCGCCAACCTGGGCTGATTCCGCACCCGGTTCGGCCGGGTGTCGAGCCGCTGTCCCGCGCTTCCCTCCTGGGGTGCGGGCGGCGGCTCTTTCGCATGTCCGGGGGCGTCGCGACGGCTCGCGGAGCGTCAACTTCCGCTGCTGTCACAAGCCTTGTTGCGTTACTTGTCAGTACCTAGAATGTGAGACCTGCTCATCTTTCTGCTCCGCGTTCTTGCTCCGCGCCGCTCGGCGCCCCCGGCCGGGCGGTCCCCACCCCCCCCCGCAAGGAGTCGCGTGTGATCAGGTCACGACTGTCGGCGGCGCGCAGAACCCGGACGGTTGCGCGCCGCTCCCCGTACGGCGCACTTCTCGCCGTGAGCGCCCTCGTCGCCACCCTCGGCCTGGCCGGCGCACCCGCCGCCCTCGCCGACCAGGCCCCCGCGGCCGACGGCGCCCGCCCGGCCGCGATCGTCGCCCTCGGCGACAGCGCCATCTCCGGGGAGGGCGCCGGCACCGACACCGGCGACGGCTACTTCCCGGACACCGACACCCCCACCAACTACTGCCACCGGCACCCGAAGTCGGAGGTCTTCGTCACCGACATCCCCGGGGTGACCCCGATCGACCTCGCCTGCTCCGGCGCCCAGACCGGCGACCTGGTCAGCGACCCGGAGCTGGCCAAGATCACCGGCGGCGGCAGCGGCGACTTCGGCGAGCCCAAGCAGGACGTCAAACTCGCCGACGCGGCGGGCAAGTACGACGTCAAGATGGTCGTCGTCACGATCGGCGCCAACGACGACTTCGACTTCAGCGGGATCATGATGCACTGCCTCGCGCAGTACTTCCCGATCCCGAAGAGCCAGGGCTGCCGCGACACCATCGGCAGCGCCGACATCGCCCAGCGGGCCAAGCGCGTCCAGCCCAAGGTCGTCGCGGCGCTGCAGAACATCCGGCAGACCATGCGCCGGGCCGGCTACGCGGACTCCTCCTACCAGCTGGTCTACCAGTCGTACTTCAACCCGATCACGCCGGACATCCGGCGCAACGACTACCTCGGCAAGATCGCCGACGGCTGCCCGGCCTTCCCCGAGGACCTGGCCTGGGGCCACAACTGGGTGGTGCCGACGTTCAGTGACGCGCTCCGCTCGGCGGCCGAACAGGTGCCCGGCGTCCGGTACCTGGACCAGCGGCGGGTCGCCTTCGGGCACGAGGTCTGCGCCGAGTGGACCAGTTCCCCGTACGAGTACAGCAACGGGGACGTCATCAACCTCTCCGAGTGGGCGCGCAACGGCTGCGACTCGCAGATCGGCATCCCCGGCCTGTGCATGAACATGGTCCGCCAGTCGTACCACCTGCGCGTCGCCGGCTACCGCGGCGAGGGCGTCTGCCTCGGCCAGTTCTTCGCCCGGCCCGACCAGGCGGAGGCCTACTGCACGCTCGACCAGCAGAACACCACGTCCATCCAGCCGCTCACCCCCGGGCAGCCGTTCGGCGACGGCCCCGAGGACGGCGCCTGGTACCAGCTGACCAACGCGGCCACCGGCAACGCGCTCGACCTCACCGGCGGCGGCACCTACGGCGACGCGACCAACGGCCGCGCCGCGATCAGCTACCCGGCCACCGGCGGGCTGAACCAGTCGTTCGTCCTGGAGGCGAAGGCGGGCGGCGGTTACGAGCTCGACTTCAGCGGCAACCGGGACATGTGCCTGGACGCCGACGCCGCGTCCGTCGCCGTCGGCACCCGGATCCAGCAGTGGGGCTGCAACGGCGGCGGCAACCAGCACTGGGTGTTCAAGCCGGCCGGCGGCGGCCGCTACACGGTCGCCGACTCCCAGGACCAGGGCAAGGTGCTCACCGCCGGCGGCGGCCGCGACGCGCAGGGCAACCCGCTCGTCGTGCTCGCGGCCGACACCGGCGCCGCCGACCAGCTCTGGCAGCTCACCAAGCTCGGCATCGTCTACCTCCACGGCTGACACC